>JAUPWC010000251.1 GCA_030916665.1 Verrucomicrobiota bacterium | reverse complement strand
CTTCTTCATGATGGAGTACCCGATGCGCTACATGCCGCCGATGGTTAAGCTGCGTGAGCTGATCGATACCGGGGTCGTGGGTCCGGTGCTCTCGCTGAACGCGGAATTGCAGACCGGTTGGAATCCGCCGGAAGGGCACTGGGCTTGGGATCCGGCGAATGGCAACGGACTGCTAAACGAGGCCATCATCCATCTGTATGATTCGGCGAACTTTGTCTGTGGTAAGCCGGTGGAAGTGTACGCCGTGGGACGCCACTATTTTGGCACGACTGGTCTGGAAGATTCAGCCGTGCTCACGATCAGGTATGAAAATGGCTCGGTGGCGGTCTTGAATGGCGGTGGACTCGGCACCAACGCCATGGCGGCCGAACCGATGTCCATGCATGTGTTTGGTCGAAACGGCGAGGCCATCGTCACCGGCCGGGATTGGCAGTACAAGGCGATCAATTTCGCCACCCGTATGGACAAGGCGCCCAGCTCCCAATCCTGGGAGACCCCGCCACGATTCCAGCTGATGCGTTATAACCTCCGTGAGTTTGTCTCCTGCATCCTTGAAAAGCGGGCCACCGCGTGTGGGTTGGAGGCCGCCTTGCAAGCCCAATGCGTGGTTGAGGCCATGAAGGAATCCATCCGAACCGGGCAAGTCGCGAAAGTGCGATCCGTGGCCGAGTTCATCTCGTAAGCCAGCACGGTCAGCGCAAGCACCCGCACGAAATTAACCTCAGCACCCCGTTTCTTAACGAAACAGCACCTTTTATGTGACTCTAACGAATTAGACCGGGCCAGGGCCCGGCAGGAAGGGCCCCGACACCGCGATTTGCTCCGTCAAAGAGTAAGAATCATACGCGCCCTTCATGAAAACGAAAAAAGCAGCGGTCAATCAACGCATCTTGGTGGGGAAACCCCTGCCCAATATTCCTTGGGAGGAGCGCCCGGCTGATTCCAACGCCTTGGTCTGGCGGCATAGTGGGAATCCGATCATCGATCTGCATCCCTTTGCGAACGCGCGCAGCGCCTACAACAGCTGCGCCATGCCGTGGGGGGATGGCTTCATCGGAGTATTCCGCGTCGATTGGCTATGCATGACGCCGTATCTGCACCTCGGCCGGAGCCCGGACGGATTGAAGTGGGAGCTCGATCCCACCCCGATTCGCTTCGAGGGGGCTGATCCGCTTCTGGGCAAGCCGACCTTCGCCTATGATCCCCGCCTCTGTAAGATCGGGGACAAGTATTACGTGACCTGGTGCAACTCCTACTACGGCTCGACGATCAGCCAGGCGTGGACCAAGGACTTCAAGACCTTTCACCAGCTCGAGAACGCGTTCCTGCCCTATAACCGCAACGGCGTCCTCTTTCCCAAGAAGATCGGGGGCAAGTACGCGATGCTGAGCCGGCCGATGGGGCTGGGCATGGCGGTGAATTACGGCGATATCTTCTATAGCGATAGCCCGGACCTGACCTATTGGGGCAAGCACCGCATCGTGATGACCCGGGGACCACGTAAATGGGAACGCGTTAAAATCGGCCCCGGCCCCGTGCCGATTGAAACGACTGAGGGTTGGTTGCTGCTCTATCACGGCGTTTCCGACACCTGCGACAGCTTCGTCTATTGCATGGGCGCCGCGTTGCTCGATCTCGATGAACCGTGGAAGGTCCTCTATCGTTGCCAATTCCCGATCATGTCACCCGAGGTGATCTACGAGACCGCCGGGTATGTCGGAAATGTCGTTTTCCCCACGGCGGCCCTGACCGACAGCGCCACCGGACGGATCGCCATTTACTATGGCGCGGCCGACACCTGCACGGCGGTGGCCTACACGAAAGCCGACGAACTCGTCGCGTATGTAAAGAAGCACGCCACCAAGTAATCACCCGGACACTCTTCAAGCCGGCCAGTACCAGGCCGAATTAATTAACCAAAGACACTTACTGCCATGACCAAGATTGACGATTTCTCCATGGAACTGGAGTTCACCCAAACCTACCGCAACAACATGCAATCCCATGTTGCCATCCGGGAGGCAAATTGCCTGCGGGTTCAATTTCCCGCGACCTTGGGTACGATTCAGGACGGCGACCGGCTGGCCGGTCGCACCAACTGGGGCTGGGTTGGATTCTCCCCCCATAATGCCCCGCCGAACTGCGCCTATGGGTATTTCTGCCATGAGCAGAAAATCATCGATGCCGTCGAGCGCGGAAACATCCCGATCGCCCAACGCGATGCGGTCATGGAGATGCTCCACTTCTGGAAGAAGGAAAATTCCAAGGCCAAGGTGGAGTCGGCCTTCACCCCGAAGATGCTGCCGGTGCTCTTCCGCGATGAGATCGTGCCGCTCCCTTATAATTTCAAGCCGATGATCGCCCAGCCGATCTATCGGATGGCGGGCGTCTTCGTCGACTACGAGAAGCTGGTTCGGCTGGGTCTGCCCGGACTCAAGCAGGAAGTGACGGAATACCGCGACAAGGCGAAAGCCTCACAGGGCGACCATTTGCTGTTCGAGGGCCTGCTCATGGCCATCCAGGTGCTGGTCGACTCCTCCCTCCACTTCCAAAAGGAAGCCGAGGCCAAGGCGCAGGCCTGTTCGGATCCGGTCCGGGCCGAGCAGTTGAGAAAGTTGGCCGCGGTCCTGGGTTGGAATGCCGTGCGCAAGCCGGAGTCGTTCTACGAGGCCTTGCAGCTGTCATGGCTCTACACGCTCGTGAGCGGCTCGCTGGAGTTGGGCCGGATGGACGTCTATCTCGGCGATCTCTACGTGCACGACCTCGAGGCGGGTATCATCACGGAACCGGAAGCGCTGTCCTTGATGCAGTCTCTCTGGAAGCTGATCAACCAGCTGTTCCGCGATGTCGATGGTCGGATCATCATCGGCGGCCGGGGCCGGCGCAACGAGGCCAATGCCGACCGGTTTGCCCTGCTGGCGCTCGAGACAACGCGGACCTACGGGCGGGCGATTCTGCCGCAGCTGACCCTGCGCTTCTATGAGGGCATGAATCCCCTCTTGATGGAACGCTCCCTTGAGCTGATCGGCGCCGGTCACACCTTCCCGCTGCTGTATAACGACGACGTTTTGGTTCCCGGCGTGGCCCATGCCTACGAAGTGACGGTCGAGGAGGCGGAGCAGTACATGCCCCTGGGCTGCGGGGAAATCGTTCTGGACCATGTTGGTTTTGGTACCCCGAGCGGCTCCCTCAACGTGTTGAAGGCCCTGGATGTAACCATGCGTGATGGCGTCGATCACATCATGAGCAAGCGCCTGGGCTTGCCGACCGGTGATTTGCGTGATTTCCGCACCTTCGAAGATTTCTTCGCCGCCTTCAAAAAGCAGCTGGCATTCTTCATCGAGATTCTGGCCGACCATGAGGAGCTGGAGTATGTCGAATCCGGCAAGCAGGCGTCTTATCTCTACCTCAGCCTGCTCTACGACGATTGCCTGCCGCGCGGAAAAGCCATCTTCTCCGGAGGCATCAAGTACCTGGGCGGCTCGCTCGAGTCCTTTGGCACGGTCAATGCCGCGGACAGCCTCACGGCGATCAAGAAACTGGTTTTCGATGACAAGGTGATCTCCGCCGAGCGGCTCATCCAGGCGTTGAACGCCAATTTCGTGGGCTTCGAGAAAGAGCGCCGCCTGATGATCGACTGCCCGAAATATGGCAACGACGATGCCTATGCGGATGATATCATGGTGGAATTGCACGAATTCATCTGCAACACCGTGCGCGACCAGCGAAAGCGCACGAACCTCGATTGGTACCTGAACGTGCTCATCAACAACAAGCAGAACACCATTCTGGGACGCTGGGTCGGAGCGACACCCGATGGACGCAAGGCGGGTGGACCCATGGCCAATGCGAACACCCCCGCGGGCGGAAACGACAAGAAGGGCATCACCGCCCTGATCAACTCGATCGTCAAACCGAGCCACGCGATCCACGCCGGGGCGGTCCAGAACATGCGGTTCGGGTATGATTTCTTCAGCAAGGACAAGGCCAAGCTGGAGGCGACCCTGACCACCTACTTCAAGAAGGGTGGGGCGCAGGCCATGATCACGGTGATCAACAAGGGGGATCTCGAACACGCGCTCGCCGAGCCCGAAAAGTACCAGGATCTCTTCGTCCGGATCGGCGGGTTTAGCGCCCGCTATATCGACCTGCCCAAGGATGTGCAGCTTGAGATCCTGAGCCGCAAGACCTACTGAGGCCCTCGCCTGTGAGCAAACGGGGCATCGTAACCGATATCCAACGGGCCTCCTTGCACGACGGCCCGGGAATCCGGACTACGATCTTCCTCAAGGGGTGCCCGTTGCAATGCCTCTGGTGTCACAACCCAGAGGCGATTGCACCGCGACCGCAGCTCTTCTTTGCCGAAGAGCGCTGCGTGGCGTGCGGGTCCTGCGAGGCGGTCTGCTCCAACGGGGTCCATCACGTCGGGCCATCCGACCATGCGATCGAGTTCGGGCAATGTGCCACTTGCTCGCGGTGCGTCGATGAATGCAATTCGCGTGGCCTGAGGATCGTCGGCAAGGAGATGGACGCGGATGCCATCATGGCGGAGGTGTTGGCCGATGTGGAATTCTATCGCAATTCGGGCGGCGGGATGACGCTCAGCGGGGGGGAACCGCTCTACCAGCAGGCGTTCGCCCTGGAACTGTTGAATCGCGCCAAACAGATGAACATCCACACCTGCGTCGAGACCTCGGGATTTGTCGCGGCGAAGAAGTTCGAGGCCGTGCTGCCCGCGGTGGATCTTTTGCTCTTCGATTACAAGGCCACGAAAGATGAGGATCACCGTTCGTTTACCGGGGTTTCGAACGAGCTCATTCTGGCGAACCTCGACACCGCCTATCAGCGGGGGAATGATATCCTGCTCCGATGTCCGATCGTGCCGGGGTTGAACGACACCGCGGAGCACTTCGCGGGAATCAGGGCGCTGGATGAAAAATACCCGCGCATACGCGGCATTGAGCTGATGCCGTATCATGATTTCGGGAACAGCAAGCGGCCGAGTATCGGAATCGCCGAGGCATCTTCGCAGCTGCGCGTTCCGACCGCGACCGAACCGGGACAGTGGATCGAAGCCCTGAACGGGCTCGGTTGTCAGAAGGTGCGCATCGGATAAGGCCGGCATGGAAGCCATTCGTCTTGGCGTCATCGGACTTGGCGTGATGGGCAAAGCCCATGCGGCCAGTGTGGCGGCGGGGCATGTTCCCGGTCTGCAGCTGACCGCATTGGCCAAATGTGAATCGGCGGATTTCCTCGGGTCATCATCGGCCCGTTGTTTCCCATCGGCGGAGGCGCTGATTGAGTCCGCCGCGGTGGATGCCGTGCTGGTGGCCACACCTCATCCGACGCACAAAGATCTGTGCATTCGGGCCCTGCAAGCGGGGTTGCACGTCTTGGTGGAAAAGCCGGTGGGCATCCAGAAGAGTGATGTGGCGGCGATCTTGCAGGCGAGGCGCTCCGATTCCCAGGTGATGGCGGTCATGTTTCAGCAGAGAACCAATCCGATCTTCCAGCAGATCCGGGCCCTGGTGCAGGGTGGGGAACTCGGTGAAATTCGCCGTTTCAACTGGATTGTGACCAATTGGTTTCGGCCGGCTGCGTACTATGCCACTTCCCCGTGGCGGGGTACCTGGGCGGGGGAGGGGGGCGGTCTGCTGTTGAATCAGTGCCCGCATCAACTCGACCTCTGGCAATGGATCTTCGGCAGGCCGTGCCGAATCCGGGCCTTTTGTGGCTTTGGCCGCTATCACGACATCGAGGTTGAGGATGACGTAACCGCCTATTTGGAGTACGAGAACGGAACCTCCGGGGTGTTCATCGCCTCAACCGGCGAGTCACCTGGTACCAATCGCCTGGAAATTGTCGGGGAGCGCGGACGGCTTGTTTACGAGAATGGCCAGTTGCAGCATCAGCAGAATGCGTCGGACATGACCGTCTTTTCCCGTCAGGCGTCGGCGCCTTTTGCCACTTTGCCTTGCGCGACGGTGCCACACCTGGCCGCTGATACGGGTGGTCGGCATGCGGATGTCATGGCCAACTTCGTGGCGGCGATTCGGCACGGGGGGCCATTGATCGCGGCGCTGCACGAGGGGGCCCATTCGCTCGAGTTGGCGAATGCGATGATCTTGTCGGCCTGGGAGAATCGCGCGGTCGATTTGCCGCTGGATGGCGAAAGATATGCCCGGGAGTTGGCGCAGCGGATCAAGAACTCGCGCGGCTTCAGATTGCCACGGGGTGGGTGATAGCCCGAACATTTCACACCTGCTGGTGTGAATTGTTCGCCCTGTCGGGCCGACTCTGTCGGGGCAAACCGCGACTTGGTCGCTTTTCTTCGACTCGGCGTCGAAGAAAACGGATATTTTGTGATGGGTTTGGGATCAATGGGTGAAAAATCCGGGATAGGAACTTTGTCCGGAGCGAATAGGCGGTGCGAATCCGACATCATGCCTCGCCGATCTTGAATGATCTGGTCGAAGTGCGCCCGCCCACTCTCTGCGCAAAATTATTCTCGGGCTGCGTTACTACGATAGTGGCGCCACGCTGACTGCATCGAGGGGAAGGCCAACTCCGCGGGATCAATCTGGGTAGCAGGTTTGATCACGAGGGCCGTGGTTTCTTCACCCGCAAACGCACCGCTGAAGCTGGGGACGCGCGCCCGAAAGAAAAGATCCAGCACGGGATAGCGGTAGCCGCCGTAGGCGTAAGTATTGGGTTGGGAGCAGAGAAAGGAGATATCCCTGATCTCGAGCCCGGTTTCTTCGCGTAGTTCGCGCCGCAGGCCGTCTTCGGCGGTTTCGCCGACATCGATGAAGCCGCCCGGAGGAGCCAGCATGCCCTTGCCGGGGTCATTCTGCCGCCGGATCAGCAGGACTTGGTTCGCATCGTCGAAGACGAAACATGCCGCCGCCGCGGCCGGGTTGATGAACCACTCGAACGCACAATCCTTACAGACGTGATGCTTGGGCGATCTTGCCGGAAAATTCGGTGACCCGCAGCGCGGGCAGAATTTGAGTACGGGAGTCACGGACACAAAGTCGCAGTTACAGGAAGCCGAAACAACTTAGCCCGAACATTTCACACCTGCTGGTGTGGAATGTTCGCCCTGTCGGGCCGACTCGGTCGGGGCTAACCGCGACCTGGTCGCTTTTCTTCGACTCAGCGTCGAAGAAAACGGGTATTTTGTCATAGGTTTTGGATCAAGGTGTGAAATATCCGGGTCAACTACGGCCGAGTGTGGAGAGGAATCGAGTCCCGGCACAGAATCCACCCAGCAGTTTGATGCGATCAACTACCTTGGGCACATAGCGGGAGGCGACGAACGCCTGCAGTCCGTTGTCCATCGCCGTGTTTTTCCAATCCTTGTGCTTTTTGTCCAGCTGCGCGAGATGGGCGGAGAAGTATTCCTGGGCCGCTTGCGACCTGAGCAAGAGGGACTCGCTGGACCAGTTGACTTTGGACACCCCGGCCTGAACGGCGGCCTGCAAGCTGGCGACGGGCAACCCGGAAGAACCGTGCAAGGCTATGCCAATGGGGCGTCCCGCCAACGCGGTGGCCCGTTTCTGGTGCGCGCCAACCGCCTCGGCGCTGAAGGTCGGGTAGCCATCGGAACCGAGTCCGTGCTGCGTGCCTACGCCGGGGGCCCACCAAGCGAGGTAGCCCGGATTGTTTTTCTCGGCGGCACCGAAGAGCGTATCGCAATCAGTCAAAGGCGACACGCCGGCGTCCACGCCGGCCTCCATCTCGAGCGTCAGCGGAAGATTCCTCTGCGTCGCGCTGGCGCACAATTTGCCAATGGCCGCGATGTTCTCCGCCGGTGTCATTTCCGAGGAATCGAGCGAGAGGGAGGAGAAACGAGGCATCGCCGATTCCAGAATCGCGGTCGTTTCGGGCCCCTTGATATGGTCGGTATGCAGGACCACGGGCACCTGCTGAAAAGTGGCGTGGTTGGCCAGCACGTTGAGCTCGGCATGATACCGGGAGAGCCCGAGCAGGGCATCCCCGGCACCGAAGCTGCGCCCTTTCAACTGCCAGAGGCTGGTTTCGATGATGACGGGTGCATCGCACTGGCGGGCGGCCTCGAGCACGTCGTAGACGGCGGCCGGGCTGTCAGCGTTGACGGCGAGCACCGCGTACTTGTGTTGCAGCGCGTCGACGATGAGTGCGCGGGTCTGGGAAGGGGAGAGGAGCATGGGGGAGACTGGGAGATCTCAGATCGCGGTCTTGATGTGCTTGGTCTTGAGGTATTCGAAGACCGCCTTGCGGGACAATTCGACGCCGTAGCCGCTGTCCTTCCAGCCGGCGTAGGGACCGTAATTGGTATTCACGGCGCCGTGGTTGACGCAGACGGTGCCCGCTTCCAAGGCCTCCGAGATCTTTACGGTGGCGGCATGATCCTTGGTGAAAAGATAGGCGGCGAGCCCGTAGGTCGTGTCATTGGCGAGGGCGATCGCCTGTTCGTTCGTGTCGAACGCCTGGAAGGGGATCACGGGGCCGAAAGTCTCGTCGCGCATGACAAGCATGTCGGCGGAGCAACCGGTGAGGATGGTGGGCGGGAAATAGTGGCCTGCGGCGAACGCCGCGCCGGTGAGACGCTGGCCGCCGGTAACCAGTTTGGCGCCCTTCTGCACGGCGTCCTTCACATGAGCCAGAGACGTCTCGGGTCCGCTGGCGGTGGCCATGGGCCCGAGGTCCACCTTCGGATCGGTAATGCCGTCACCAATCGTCATCTTTTCCCCAATGGCCTTCAATTTCGCGACGAGCGCGTCGTGAATGGAGCGATGGGCATAGACGCGGTTCACGGAGCTGCAGGATTGGCCGCAGTTCCTGAATCCCTTGTAGGCGATGATCTTGGCGGCGAGGTCGAGATCCGCATCGGCGCAGACAATGGCCGGACAGTGGCCGCCCAGTTCGAGGGACACCTTTTTGAGGAAAGGGGAGACGACCTGCATGATCCGTTTACCCACTTCGCTGGACCCGGTCATGGCGATCTTCTTGACCAACGGATGCTGCATGAGCGCCTCACCCAGCGAGGCGCCGGGGCCGTTGAGCACATTGATGACACCGGCCGGAATGCCCCCCTCGACGAGGGCCTGGCAGAAAGCGGTCGGCGACATCGGCGTGACCGTCGTGGGCTTGACGACCACCGTGCATCCTGTGGCCAGGGCCGGGCCGAGTTTCCAACTCAGCAGGGAGACCGGGTAGTTCCAAGGCGTGATGAGGGCGCAGACGCCCACCGGCTGATAAATGATGGAAGAACGGTAGGCGCGATCCTCGGTGGGGCTGATGACGCCCTCGATGCGGACGCCCTCGGCGGCGTAGTAGTCCAGGGTGTCGCAGGAGCCGCCGATCTCCGAAACCGACTGGGCGAGCGGTTTACCCTGCTCCAGCGCCATGAGGCGGCCGATGTGGTCGGCGCGCGTGCGCACATAGCCCGTTGCCTTGGTGATGATCTTCTGGCGCTCGTAGGCGGTAAGTGCGGCCCAAACGGGAAACGCGCTTTGCGCGGAGCCGACGGCCCGGTCGACATCCGCTTGACCGGCCTTGGCAATCTGGCCGATCGGCTCACCGGTGGCCGGAGACTTGATGGTGAAGGTCGCGCCATCAGCAGCGGGGCACGGTCGGCCGTCGATGAGGTTGCGGATTTCGTGGATGGTTTCAGTAAGTGGCATGGCGAAAAAGGAATCGGATTACAGTTGCGGATGAATGCAGACCTTGAGGGCTTCACCGGACTCCATCAGGCCGAAGGCCTCTTCGATCCGGGCGAGCGGCAGGGTGTGGGTGACGATCTTGCCGGCGGGGAAGCGGCCGCTGTTGATCAGCGCGAAGGCCGCCTGGAAATCGCTCTTCTTCTCCGAATAGGAGCCGCTGATCTCGAGTTCCTTGTAGTGGATGGTGTTCACGTTGAGCGTGGCGGTCGGCGCCGACTTCGGCAGACCGGCAAAGAAGTTCACGCGCCCGGCCTTGCCGGCAATTTCGAGGGCGTCGTTCTGGGCGGCGGCCGCACTGACCGCGACGATTACGACATCCGGGCCGAAGCCGCCCGTGAGGCGGGCCACTTCCTCGCGGTGGGAGCCGTCAGGCTTGACCAGCACGGTGGCGTCGATGTCGAACGCGCGGGCCATTTCGAGCCGGCGCGGATTGTTGTCGAGGACGATGACCTGTTGCGCGCCCTGCAGGCGGGCGAGCGTGGCATGCATGATGCCAATGGGACCGGCACCGATGACGGCGACCGTGTCCTTGAGGCCGATGCCGAGACGGCTGTGGGCGTTCATGCAACAGCCCAGCGGCTCCGCCACACTGAGGTGATCGGAAGGGAGGTCGTTGGTGACCTTGAAGAGATTGCCCTGACGAACGGCGAGGGCGGGTACCTTCATGAGCGGAGCGAAGGCCCCGTCATGATGATAGGAAATGGTGGTGCGGTTCGCCGTCAGGTTGGCGCGCCCCGCCTCGACATAGCGGTCCGTGCCACTGACGAGCACGATGTACATGACAACCCGATCACCGACCTTGATGGGGGAGTCGGGGGCGCGTGATTCGACCTCGCGGCCGCAGAACTCGTGGCCCAGGATCCGCGGCGGCTTGATTTTGGCGTCACCATGGCGATAGGTGCGCAGGTCGGTGCCGCAAACACTGCATGAGTCGATGGCCAGCAGCATTTCCCCATCGTCGAGGGTGGGGTCGGCGACGGTTTGGACGGGCAGTTGTTCTTTTCCGAGATAGACAGCAGCTTTCATGGGAAGATTGGGTTCAGCTCATCCAGTTCTTGGCGGAGGCGGCGGACCATTTTTTCGTGACCTTCCGGGTCTTGGTCCAGAAAGCCAGGCCATCGCGGCCGGTGATGTCGCCGATGCCGAAACGGGATTCGTTCCAGCCGCCGAAGGCGAAGGGTTCGCGGGGCACCGGCACGCCGATGTTGATGCCGACCATGCCGGCGTTGGCCCGGGCCTCGAAGTAGGCGGCGGTGCCGCCATCGCTGGTGTAGATGGCGGCGGCGTTGCCGAAGTGGCTGGCGTTCTCGATCGCGAGCGCCTCGTCCAGGGTCTTCACCCGCAGGATGGAGAGCACCGGTCCGAAGATCTCGTCGCAGGCCCATTCCTGGCCGGGCACCACGCCGTCAATGATGGTGGGGCCGACGTAGTTGCCGCCCTCCTTGCCCGCCACCTTGGCGCCGCGGCCGTCGAGCAGGACCTTGGTGGACCCGGCGGCAGCGCGGTCAATGTAGCCGACGATGCGGTCGCGCGCCTTCGGGTTGATGATGGCGCCCATGTCCTGGCCCAAGCGGATGCCGCGAGCCACATTGATGATGGCGTCGATGATATGGTCGCAGTTGCCGACGGCGAGCAGCACGCTGGCGGCCATGCAGCGCTGGCCGGCGCAGCCCATGGCGGAACTGACGACGTTGCGGGCCGTGACCTCCGGATCGGCATCCGGCATGACGACGAGATGGTTTTTGGCTCCACCGAGGGCCAGCATGCGTTTGCCGGCGGCGGTACCGCGGGCGTAGACCGTGCGGGCCACCGGGGTGGAGCCGACAAAGGCGGCGGCGGCGATGCCGCGATGATCGAGCAGAGCCTCGACGGTCTCGCGTCCGCCCTGCAGCACGTTAAAGACACCGGCCGGCAGCCCGGCCTGGCTCAGCAGCTCGGCCAGCCGCAGGGGCGTGAACGGAACCTGGTCAGACGGCTTCAGGATGAAGCTGTTTCCTGTCGCGATCGCCAAGGGGAACATCCAAAAGGGGACCATCGCCGGGAAATTAAACGGGGTGATGCCGACGGTGACGCCGAGCGGGTAGCTGCGCGTGTAGCAGTCGACCCCGCTGCTCACTTCCAGGAGTTCGCCGGTGATGAGCTGCGGCAGGGAAGTGGCATACTCGACGACCTCAAGGCCCTTGCGAATGCCGGCCTCGGACTCGGCCGGGGTCTTGCCGTTCTCGGCTGTGACGAGTTGCGAGAGTTCGGCGATGTTGTCTTCGACGAGCTGCTTGAAGCGGAAGAGCGGTTGCACCCGTTCCTTCACCGGGGTGGCGCGCCACTCAAGGAAGGCCTTTTGAGCCGCCGCCACGGTTTGGTCCAACTCGGCGGTCGAGGCGGGATGGAGAAGACCCAGAGGCTTGCCATCCACCGGGGAATTCAAGGTTGTGCCGGCCGCGCCGGAGCTAGGCAGGCGTTGACCGCCAATGTAGTGATCGACCGCCTTGAGCGTCGGGGCCGTGGAAGCTGATGGATTCATAGATTTGGGATCAAAAGGTTGATTGCGGGAGAAGTTACTATGCTCGGCGCACGCCGCCTTGGACCGCGACGGCGAGACCGCCCAAGACGCCGGCGCGAGTTCCGAGTTGGGAGCGCAAAATGCGGATATCGTCGGGGGGAAACATTTTCACCCGCTGCAGGAGAGTGCGACGAAGCGGGACGATCAGCAGGTCGTCCAACGCCGCCACGCCGCCACCGAGGACAATCAGCTCAGGATGCAGGGTCAGCACCACGCCCGCCGCCACCTGTCCCAGGTAGCTGCCGGCGCGGTCGAGGGCGGCCTGCACGCCGGGATCGCCGGCCCGCGCCGCCGCTCCCATGAGTTCGCAGCTGACCCGGGCGACATCACCGGCGCAGAGCTCGTGCAAGCGGGGGGCATTGCCACTGAGAAGGAGGCGGATGCCCTCGGCGGTCAGGGCCGGTCCGCTCACCAGCGTTTCCAAGCAACCCTGGCTGCCGCAGCTGCACCACGGGCCGTCCGGTTGCACGCAAATGTGGCCCAGCTCACCCGCCGCTCCCAACGGGCCCAGCCGAAGTTGTCCGTCAATGACCACTCCCCCGCCAACACCGGTGCCCAGGGTGAACAAGATCATGGACTGGACGTCCCGTCCGTGGCCGAACATGAATTCACCCAAGGTCGCCGCCCGGGCATCATTCAACAGATACACGGGGCATTTCAGTCGGGCGGAAAGATTCGCCCCCACATGCACATCGCGCCATTGGGTCGGCAAATTGGGCAGAAAACGAGTCACGCCGGTGGGGACATCCACCAGACCGGGCACGCCGAGCCCCACCGCGGCCGGCCGTTGTCCGGCCCGGGCCGCCAGGCGGTCGATCGTATCGGCGATGCGTTCCACCACGGCCGCCGGACCTTCATGACTCGCCGTCGGCTGCTTTTCCTCGGCCACGAGTTGGCCGCTGGCGTCGCCGAAACCGACGGTGAAGTTGGTGCCACCGAGATCGACGCCGGCAAACAGTCTCTTCTTATCCGGGCTCATCTGGACAGGAGCGGCTGCAGGAATGCCCCGCTTTCGCGCAGCGCCCTTTGCCGGGATTCGAGGGAGCCCTCATAGGCGCGGTCTTCGACCTCAATGCAAACGGGCCCCTGGTAGCCAATGGCGGAAAGGGTCTGGAAAAAGAGGGGCCAGTCGACCACACCCCGGCCGGGCAGCACCGGTTGGTGAAACTCCAAGGGCGTGGCCATGATGCCGACGTCGTTCAGCTTTGCCCGATCGATCTGAACATCCTTGGCGTGGACATGGAAGATGCGACTGGCGAACTCCCGCAGTGGGCTGATCGGATCCATCATCTGCCAGGCCAGATGAGACGGATCATAATTTAGACCGAGGGCCGGACTGGGGATGCGGCGGAAGAGTTCCCGCCAATTGCGCGGAGAGGTGGCGAGGTTCTTCCCGCCGGGCCACTCGTCCTGACTGAAGAACATCGGACAGTTCTCGATGCCGATCCGCACCCCCGTTTGCTCGGCATGGCAAACGATGACCGGCCAGCGTTCCTCGAACACCTGCCAGTTGTCGGCGAGCGAACGAGCCGGGTCACGGCCGATGAAGGTGTTGACCTGATTCACGCCCAACAGGGCGGCAGCAGAGATCACCTTCTTCAGGTGTTCGATGTACACGGCCGCTTCGGCTGCATCAGGGGTGAGCGGGTTGGGATAGTAACCAAGTCCCGAAAGGCCGATGCCGGCGGCGGTGAATTTCGCCCGGATGGCGGCGGCGCCGGCGGCGTCGAGGGTCGTGACATCAATGTGGGTCACGCCCGCGTAGCGGCGCTCGGCCTTGCCGACGGGCCAGCACATGATCTCAACTGTTTGAAAACGGTTGGCCCTGGCGAAGGCCAGCACTTCGTCGAGGGACTGATCAGGCAGAATGGCGGAAACGAATCCTAATTTCATGGGGTAGGGATGGGGTTAACAGTTTTTCAGGATCCGACTTTCACCCAGGCTCCGGTGCGATGGCTGCGGGCGATGGCTTCGCAAAGCAGAAGTTCGCGGTGACCGTCGGCAAAAGTCGCATAAAGCGGTTCGGCGGAACGGCGCCCGGCGCTGATGTCCGCGTAGATGGCCCGGTAGAGTTGCTTGAAGCCGTCGGGGAAACCCTCGGCGTGGCCGGCGGGGTAGTTCGAATAGGCGGCGACATCCGCACTCAGCATCGACGGATCACGCAACATGAGCTGATTGGGCGCACCGCGTTGGCCCAGCCAGAGCTCATCAGGGCGCTCGCTGTTCCAAGCCAGGGCCTGTTTGGAGCCTGCGACTTCCAGGCGGACACAGTTTTTTCGGCCGGCTGTGACTTGGGAAACCGTCACACAGCCGCGCGCGCCACCCTTGAAGCGCAGCAAGATCGATGCGTAGTCGTCGGTGGTGATCGCCACGGGTTTAACCGCGGGGGGTGGGGCGCCTTTCTTCCCGGAAAAAGTCTCAACCGAGCCTTGGGCGGGGCGCTGGCGCACGGGGTGGACCGTGCGGAGGTCCGCGCAGACTTCCTCCACCTCCAAGCCGGTGACAAATTGGGCCAGATCGAGCCAGTGTGTGCCAACATCGCCGACGGCGCGGAGTTCGCCGCCCTCCTCTGCGAGCACGCGCCAGTTGAAATCGGTCGGCAGGAGCAGCCAGTCCTGCTCGTAGCTGCCGTGCAGGTGGAACACCTCGCCCAGTTCCCAGCGCTGGATAAGCGACCGGGCGTGCAGCATGCAGGGATAAAAGCGGATGTTGTAGTTTACCGCGCAGATCAGGTGCGGATTCGCGGCGGCCGCCGCCACCAGTTCGGCTGTCTCCGCCGAGGTCATGCCGAGCGGTTTCTCGCAGATCACGTGTTTGCCGGCGGCTAGGGCGTCGATCACCTGCCGGTGGTGGAGCCGGTTGGGGGAGGTGAGGTGGAGGACCTGTACGTTTGGATCGGCGAGGATTTCGGCGAAGGAGGCGTAGCCGACAGCAAGTCCATGGCTGCGCGCGGCGGCAGTGGACTTTTCTGGCGTCGAGCCAAGAATTCCGCGCACGGGAATCGCCAGGCGTCGCAAGGCCTCGAGGTGAACTGGGCCGATGAAACCGGTGCCGACGATGGCAGCAGTGGGAGAGGCAGGAGTTGGCCGTGGCATGGTGTGATCCATATCGGTTTCAGCATCAGGTTGGGTGAGACGAACCGGGCGAAAACGCGCTTAATATAGCCTTTGTTGCCGCGAGCAGCCATGTCTGTGGCGGCAAAGGCATGCTTATTTGCGCACGATTGAGACGACCGGAGCAGGCCTGGAGTTCGGGGGAGCAGGCGGCCTCTTGCCCCTGTCCGTACTCAGGTAAGGATTGCTGCTGCACGCCAAAAGCTGGCGCAGCAATATATATCTGGGTTGCGGACAAGAGCCTGCCGGCACTGTAGCCAGCCTGCGCGAGGGCGGCACAGCTCCAAAATGTGAAACCTCGTGGCAGAGGCGCCGATCGAGGTGGCTCGACCGCGATTGGATCAGAGACTTTGCTGGTTCACACTTTTGGCTCCCAACCCGGCTCGTAATCGCGGCGCCACAACTTGGCGGCCTCGGCGTCGTGTTGTATGCGTCCGTTGGTCGGATCGCACTGGAGGGTGCGACCGACGCGGGCGGCAATGTTGCCCAGGTGCAGCATCGTGACGCTCGGATTGGCCTCGGAGATCGGCGATGTGAGTTTGGCTCCTTCGCGGATCGCATCGGCAAAGTTCCGGAAGTGCGCCTTGTCGGCCTCGAGTCCGGTGCTGCTCAGCGTGTTGGTCGAATCCACGGCGCTCCCGGGCTTCACTTCCTTGATGAGCTTGTTCTTCGGGTCGTAGAAGGCGTAATACTCGCCGTCGAGCAGCGCGGAGCCCTCGGTCCCGTGCACCATCGCGC
>JAUPWC010000025.1 GCA_030916665.1 Verrucomicrobiota bacterium | reverse complement strand
GAGGTGGTCGTTCACCATGCCGGTGGCCTGCATGTAGGCGTAGCAGATGGTCGTGCCGACGAATTTGAAGCCGCGTTTCTTGAGGTCCTTGCTGAGTGCGTCGGATTCCGTGCTGCGGGCGGGCACTTGGGATGAAGCGGTCCAGCGGTTCACGATCGGGCGCCCGCCCACGAAGCCCCAAAGGTAACGGTCGAAGGAACCGAACTCCGCCTGCACGGCGAGGAAGGCGCGGGCGTTGAGCACGGAGGCCTCGACCTTCAGCCGGTTGCGGATGATGCCCGGGTCGGCGAGGAACCGCGCCTTTTTCCTCTCATCGTAGCGGGCGACCTCGGCGGGGTCGAAGCCCCCGTAGGCCGACCGGTAGGTTTCGCGTCGGGCGAGGATCGTGGCCCAGCTCAGGCCGGCCTGGGCGCCTTCGAGGATCAGCATCTCGAAAAGGTGGCGGTCGTCGTGCGAAGGCACGCCCCATTCGGTGTCGTGGTAGTCGTGTTGGAGTTCGGCTTCGGCCCAGGGGCAGCGTTTCATGGCGGGGAGGGTAGCAAAAGGAACTGACAGCCCTGTGTCAGCAGACTTGCGGCGGGCGCGGCGGCTGTCGTAGCCTGTCCTTCCTATGGGACGTCAATGGCTGCACGCGAAACGCGCGATCGTTAATCTTAAGAAAGGCCAGGTGGTCGGCAAGCTGGTGAAGGAAATCACCGTGGCCGCCAAACTCGGCGGCGGCGACCCCGCGGGCAACGCCCGGCTCTTCGCCGCCCTGGAAAAGGCGCGGAAGGCCAGCGTCACGCGCGACGTGATCGAACGCGCCATCGCCAAGGGTGCCGGCACCGGCGGCGACAAGACCTCGCTGGACCACGTCGTCTATGAAGGCTACGCGCCGCACAAGGTCGCCGTAATCGTCGAGGTCTATACCGACAACCAGCAGCGCACCGCGCCGGAGATCCGGGTGCTCTTCCGCAAGGGCGCGCTCGGCGCGTCCGGCAGCAACAAGTTCCTCTTTGACCACGTCGGCATGGTGGAGGCGCACACCGCCGCCGCCGGCGTGGACCTCGAGGCCGCCGCCATCGAGGCCGGCGCCAACGATTTCTCGCCGCTCACCCACGCGGAGAACGACGACATTCCGGAAGGCGCCACGGGCGCGCGCTTCATCACCGACCGCGCCGGCGTCCACACCGTCTCCACCTGGCTCAAGGCCAACGGCTGGCACGTCGTCACCGCCGAGCTCGGCTACCTTGCCAAGCAACACCCGGAACTCGACGACACGGCGCGCGCCGAGGTTGGCGAATTTCTGCACGAGCTGTCGGAGCACGACGACGTGCAGCGCGTGTGGGCGGCGGTGAAGTGAGGCCACGACGTTCCGGCATCGGAGCACCGCGCCGGATTATCTGAATTCCGGATTCCGGTCTTGGTCCGTCGCTTCGTAGCCCTGCGCGAGAGCACAGGGACAGGAATTCGCGACTGTTCGGGAAAGTCCCGCTGCTGCCGCTGCTGCCGCGGCGGGCGACGACGGCAACGAACGAATCTGAATGGAGCCGACTCGCCCCGGGCCGGTCGGCGCGATCACCGGGGCTCCAAAGCGCAGCGAAAAATCCAGCCGGTCGGCGACAGGGAAAAATAAAAAACCCCGGACCGGATGGCCGCGGGGTTTTTGTTAACGACTCCGGAGGGGTGACCGGGGTCGGCGGAAGAATGAAGGGCAACGCGGATCGCGTTACTTCTTCTTTTTGCCGGCCTTTTTGGCCTTCTTCTTGGCAGGTTTTTTCTTGGCCATGAAAAATTTTTAGAACGTGGCACGGGAAGTTGCACGCACAATTTTCAAAATCGTCACAGATTTTTCGCGCGCGGTTTCGCGCCAAAAATCGCGCGCGGGAAAAATTCAGCGGCCGTAGAGCGCGCCGATCTCTTTCAGGTAATTCGCGGCGGCGCCGAAAAGTTTTTCGATCGCGTCGGCGCGCACGCGCCAGCGCCAGTTGCCCGAGGGCAGGCCGGGCGTGTTGAAACGCGCCTCGCTGCCGAGCACCAGCAGATCCTGCAGCGGCACGATCGCGAGCCGCGCGGGGCTCGCGTAGCACAGGCGGATGAAATCCCACGCGACGTCGTCGCCCGAGACGCGCAGATAGCGGCGCACGCGGTCGCGCTCGATGTCGCGTGCGGTGCGATACCAGCCGACGGTGGTGTCGTTGTCGTGCGTGCCGGGGTAGATCACGGCGTTGCGCGGCGCGTTGTGCGGCAGGTAGGAGTTCTGCGCGTCGCTGCCCCACGCGAAATGGAGCACGAGCATGCCGGGCAGGCCGGTCGCCTCGCGCAGCGCGTGGACCTTGTCGGTGAGCACGCCGAGATCCTCGGCGATGATGCGCGCGTCGGGCACCGCGGCCTGGAAGGCGCGGAACAGATCGAGCCCGGGGCCCGGCAGCCACTCGCCCCGGCGCGCGTTCTCCGCGGGCAGCGGGATGCGCCAGTAGGATTCGAAGCCGCGGAAATGGTCGATGCGCACGATGTCGCACATCTCCAGCGAGGCGCGCAGGCGGTCGCACCACCAGGCGTAGCCGTCGGCTTTGTGCGCCGCCCAGTCGTAGAGCGGGTTGCCCCAGAGCTGGCCGTCGGCCGAAAAATAATCCGGCGGCACACCGGCGACGGCGACGGGCAGGAACGTCTGCGGATCGAGCTCGAAGAGCTGTGGCGCGGCCCAGGCGTCGGCCGAGTCGGCGGAGACGAAGATCGGCAGGTCGCCGATGATGCCGACACCGCGCTCCTTCGCGGCGGTGCGCAGCTGCGCCCACTGGCCGAAGAACAGATACTGACTGAAGCGGTAGGCGTCGGCGGCGTCGGCGAGCTGTTTGCGCAGCGGCGACTTCAGCGCCTGGCGGTGGTCGCGGACCTCGGCGGGCCATTCCCACCACGGCGCGCCGCGGAAGTGGTCCTTGAGCGCGCGGAAGAACGCGTAGTCGTCGAGCCAGCGCGCTTCCTTTTTGCAGAAGGCCGCGTAGTCGCCGTAGGGCAGCGCGGGCTGTTTCTGGCGGCGGAGCGTGGCGGCGATGCCGAGCAGACGGGGCTTGAGGCGGCCGATCGCCTCGAAGTCCACGGCGTCGGCGGAGAGCGGGGCGAGCGCCATAAGTTCGCTCGCGGGCAGCAGGCCGTAGCGCACGAGCGGCACGAGATCGACGAGGTTGGGATTCCCGGCGAACGCCGAGTAGCACTGGTAGGGCGAGTCGCCGTAGCCCGTCGGGCCGAGCGGGCACACCTGCCAGTATTTGATCCCGGCGGCGGCGAGGAAATCGAGGAAGCGCACCGCGTGCTGGTCGAGCACGCCGCAACCCTGGGCGCCGGGCAGCGCGGTCGGGTGGAGGAGCACGCCGGCGGCGCGGTCGCGGAGCCAGTCGTAGAGCGGAAGCGTTTCGGCGGACGGAGCGGGTTTGCGCGGGGTGGCCACGCGCTAGGGGAATCCCGCCGCCCCGGCGGCGCGAGCCCAATTTCCGCGTTCAGGTCATCAGGAACGCGCCGACGGCCGTGGCGAAGAATCCGAGGCTCAGCGTGAGCGTGTAGATGACGGTCAGCAGCAGCGTCTTCACGACGGTCTTCGGCCAAGTGTTGGCGAAGAGGCGGCGCAGCATCAGGAACGGGTAGGCGCAAAGCCAGAGGCCGCACGCGAAGGCGACCCAGCCGTCGAGACCCCAGCCCGGCAGCGCGACGAGGCCCTCCCAACCCCGGCTGAGGAGAACCCAGAGGTAGATGAAGGTGTGGAAATGCACCGAGAGCACGAGGTGCTGCAGATAAACCTGGCCGGACTTGCGGAAGAGCAGGCGCGTGTAGAGCGCGAAAAACGGCAGGCAGAGCATCAGCATGTGCGGGAGGTGCGCCTGGATCCAGCGGGAGAGCTGCTGGCGGCGTTCGGGGTCGGTCATGCGCTGCGCCTGGGCTTCAAGGAACTGCTCGAACGCGGATGCTTCGCCGGCCGGCTTGCCCTGCTTGTATTTCTT
>JAUPWC010000250.1 GCA_030916665.1 Verrucomicrobiota bacterium | reverse complement strand
TTGCCGCCGTAGACGGGGCACTTGGTGTAGGCGGCGTAAACCATGCCGGGCAGCTTCTGGTCGATCCCGTACAGGGCCCGGCCGGTCACGATGGCGGGATTGTCCACGCCGCCGACGCGCGAGCCCATGACGCGGAACTCGCCCTCGCGCTTGAGACGCACGGTTTTCTCGTCGGGGATGGGCAGGGTGGCGGCCTTGGTGGCGAGCTGGCCGTAGGTGGCGCTGCGGCCGGAGGCGGAGTGGATGACGCGGCCCTTCTCGGTCGTGAGCTGGTCGGCGGGCACGCCCCAGGTCTGGGCTGCGGCCTCGATCAGCATCACGCGCGCGGTGGCGCCCGCGACGCGCAGGCGCTGGTAGTTGTCCGGCGTGGAGCGGCTGCCGCCGGCGAACTGCGGACCGACGTCGCCGCGCAGGCCGGCCTGTTCGACGACGATGGTGTTGAAATCCACGTCGAGTTCCTCGGCCACGATCATCGGCAGGTGGGTCTTCACGCCCTGGCCGGTCTCGGGGTTCTTCGCGAGGATGGTGATGATGTTCTCCGGCGTGATCCGGATGAAAGGATTCGGCGTGAACTGCTTTGCCGTGTCGTCGAGCAGGTTGGTCGCGGCCTGGGCGAAGGCCTGCCCGGGCAGCACGTAACCGATGGCGAAACCGCCGCCCGCGAGCGCGCAGATGCGGATGAAGTCGCGGCGGGAGACATTCTGTAGCGGCGCTCCATGAGCGCCGTCGTTATCGCTTCGGCGGTCAGAGCCCGCCGCTACAACTTGGGCGGGTTTTGGCTTCATGACTCGGCCTCCTTTTGCGTGGCGCCGGCCGCATCCTTGATCGCGGCGCGGATGCGGACGTAGGTGCCGCAACGGCAGAGATTGCCGGCCATGGCAGCGTCAATGTCGGCGTCGGTGGGCGAAGGGGTCTGCTTGAGCAGCGCGGCGGCGGTCATGATCTGCCCGGCCTGGCAGTAACCGCACTGCGGCACGTCGTGATCGCACCAGGCTTTTTGCAAGGGATGAGCCCCGGCGGGGTCGAGGCCCTCGATGGTGGTGACGGGAGTGTTGCCGACGGCGGAGACGGGCGTCTGGCAGGAGCGCACCGGCACGCCGTTGAGGTGGACGGTGCAGGCGCCGCAGAGGCCCATGCCGCACCCGTATTTGGTGCCGACGAGGCCGAGGTTGTCACGGAGCGCCCAGAGGAGCGGGGTGTCGGCCGCCACGGTGACCGTGTGCGCCTGCCCGTTTACTTTCAGGGTGTAGGAGGGCATGGGAAAACTGACTGAGATCCTGTCCAGTCAGCCTTCATCGTCAAATGCCGAGATGGTCTATTGGTTGCCTGGATGTGGGGCGTGGACTTGTGGGCAGCCCGCTTGCGGGCGCATTCCAAGGGCGCGCGCAAGCGCGCTGACCTACGTTTCAAGGGTGCAACCGGTGGAGCGTTGCTCCCCAACGCGCAGGCCGTGTTCGCTGCGGACGGAGCGCCCTGAGGAGCAGGTCGCACCACCTCGACTGCCTGGTTTACCGCCGGGTGTTCACGGTCGGGCCCCAGCCGACAAAACCGCATCCATCTTTCGCAGAATCTCCGGTGACGGCACGTTGGGCGCATCCAGCACCAGCAGGCTGAAGTTGTCGGCCAGGATCTCCTCGGGGTGGATGATGTAACGGGTGTTCCGCCCGACCTGCTCGAAGAAGCCGGACACCTCGTTGAGGCCGACGTGCCGGGCTTCCGTGCCGACGCGGATCGGGGCGACGGTTGTCGAACCCGGGGCGCGCTCGACCAGCAGGAACCGGAACTGGAGGTAGTTGAAGAATTCGCCGCCCTTGGCCTCGTCGTAGGTCTCGGCCCCGGAGAAGAGGATCGGGATGACCCAGTGCGGTTCGCCGGCCACCTGCACCCGGAGGCAGTGGTCGTTGCGCGGGGCATCGGGGTTTGTGATCTTGCGGGCGAGCAGCTCGGCGGGGAAGGGCACCTCGTCGCAGGCCTCGAACCCGATCACCCGGTAGAGCGTATCGCGCAGCTCGGGATTGGTCCGGGAAAGGATGTGAAACAATTCGTGGCAGAGCAGCTTCTCCAAGCCGATCTGAGGCTGGGCGAGATCGTCGGTGGGGAGGATGATGGCGTTGGCCCGGGTGTAGGCGGCCTTGCCCTCCTCGTCGCCGGTGGTGCGGATCAGGAGAATGTCCTTGGGCAGCGGCAACGCGCGCGCCGCCAGTTTCGCCTGCACACCGGCGAACGCCGCGGTGATTTTCTCGCGCTCCGCGTCGGCCCAAGGCAGGACCTTGCTGGTGACGAACTGAAGGAACTCCGCCTCGCTGACGGCGCGGCTGGTCTTCAGGCGCGCCGCACGGTCGAAGGGACTCAGGCGCTGGACAAAATCGTCACGGCTGCCGAGGACGGCGGCGGCCTGCTCCACCGAGGCGAAGTGCACCGTGGTCCCGGGTCCGAGCTTGAGCTCAGCGCGGGCGACAATGGTCGAGACCAAGACGAGAGTGCAGAGCCAGAGGCGATGCAGATCGATATTCATGGGAAAGCCCAATGAGTCGGGCTGAATTTAGATTTCGGAAATGTTCAGCTCACCGTATTCACGGCCTAATTCAATTTCAGGCCATTTCTGAATTCAATCACCGGTAGCGATAGGAACTGACGAATCTAGCTTTGCCTTCAGGCATGATTCATGAGCCATGAATCCCTGAATAGATTCATCGGCGAAGGTCACAGCAATTTGCACTGCCTTCTCGTTTCTCGAATCGATCTTTTTCCCGCAAAAGCAGCACTGCCATTCCTGAGTCATGAGATACGTTGGTTTCTAAAAAAGCGAAGAGACTAGCGGCCGACGAGAATCACCGCATACACCTCGCCCTTGTTGCCGGTGGAGGGGCCGCCGAGGACGGCGGGGACGCCGGGGCGGAGGACGAGGCCGGTATTCATCAGCGTGCGGCCGCCGGCGGTCCACCGGACCTTCACATGGACGGACTTGCCGTCGCTGCTCTCGGTTTCGACCGCGAGCTGGTGGCCGTTGCCGACGTCGAGGTTGCCGGTGGCGGGGACGTCGAGGCTAACGCGGTCGGAGCCGAGGTGCCGGAAGGTCTCGAAGCGGAGAATGCGGCGGAGCGTGGCCTCGTAGGGAGCGAGACGGCGGTCGGTCGAGCCGGCTTCGTTGGAGGCGGCGATGAGGATGCCCTCGATGGCGGCGCGCTCGGCGCGCGCGGTGCCGAGGAGGGCGGAGCAGGCGGCGAGCAGCAGGGCGAGACGGAGGATGGTTTTCATGAGGAGGCTCCTAGATTCAATCTAACCACAGATGGACACAGATACATACAGATTTTCCGGGGAGGAGGTAAAACCACTAATCCACACTAATGGGACACTAATAAAAATTAGTGAGGTATTAGTGTTCATTAGTGGTTACATCCTTTCCGAGCTTGGCGGCGAGGAGTTTGCGGGCGTGGAAGAGGCGGGACATGACGGTGCCGGTGGGGACGCCGGTGGCGGCGGCGATTTCCTCGTAGCTGAGGCCTTCCAGCTCGCGCAGGGCGAGGACGACGCGGTGCTTGGGCGGGAGCGCGGCGATGGCGGCGCGGACGCGCGCGACGGTCTCGTTGCCCTCGTTGAGCGAGCGGGCGTCCTCGGTGGTGGCGGGTTCGGGTACCTCGACGGCGTTTTCGTCGCCCGTGTTGAAAGGCAGGAAGCGGTCGAACCAGCGGCGGCGCTTGCGGAGGTGGTCGAGGGACCGGCGGGTGACGATCGGGTGCAGCCAGGTGGTGAAACGGGCGTCTCCGCGGAAGGTGCCGAGCTGTTTCCAGACCGTGAGCCAGACTTCCTGGGCGATGTCGCGGGCGTCGGCCTCGTTGTGGACGATGGCATGGGCGAGCCGGAAGGTGCGCTCGTGGTGCGTGCGCATGATGGCCCCGAAGGCGGCCTCGTCGCCCCCTTGCGCACGGCGCAGGAGGTCGGGATCGAGATCTGGATCAGGGGCGCTCAAGCAGGATTAAACACGGAACACACAGATGACACGGAAACCAAGGTAGAGTTGGATGAATGAGGTCACCACGACGGAGGCTTGGCGGAGATGGCGAAGCAAAGACACGAAACATACGAAAAGGATGCATCCTAGGCTGTCCCGGGTGGCTTGGTGGAGGCGGGACTATCAGGCACGCGGTTTGAGTGTGGTCGGAGCGAGCTCCGCAGGACTGGTAGTCCTGCCTCCAGTTACTCCAAGCCGGCTCCTTCAGTCCAGGCTGACGGTGGCGTCGAGGGGGAGATCGATGTGGATCTGGCTGGAGTTGACGCTCACCGGGAACCAGGCGCGGGTGCAGAAACAGTAGGCGTCGCCGAGGGCGATGTGCGGCGTGGTGTTCTCGTCGAGCAGGATGTGGTGGTGGAAGCGGTCGCCCCAGTTCAGGGCGGCGCGGCCGGGCACAAGGGCCACTTCGCCGATGCGGTCGGCACCGTCGTCGGTCGAGAGCAGGCGCTGGAGCAGGTCGGTGTTGGCCGTGGCGGTGGCCAGCGTGACGCGTCCACGGCGGAATTCCAGTTCCACCCCCTGGATGAGGGCGCCGCCGTAGGCGATGGGGCGGGCGAGGCGGATGCGACCGGTGGCGGAGTAGCGGTTGGGCGCGGTGAAGACCTCCTCGGTGGGCAGGTTCACGACGAAGGGCACGCCGCGCTTGCTGACGAGCTGGGCGGTGCACCAGGCGTGCGCGCGGGGCAGCTTCAGGGTGAGTTCCGTGCCGGTGCCGATGTAGCGGATGCGGCGGTGGCGGGCGGCGTTGAGATCGTCACGGCGGCGCGAAAGGGCGGCGAGGTGGGCCTGCCAGTCGGCGATCACGGCGTCGGCGGGGCGGACCTGGGTGCTGCCGTTGCGGCCGGTGGTGATGCGCATCGCCTCAAACACGGTGGCCCAGAGGACGGACAATCGTTCGGAGGCGGGCAGCTCGGGATAGGCGAGGTCGGCCCAGTCTTGGGTGGGGGCGGGCAGGAGCGACCACTGGGTCGCCCCACGGACGAGCTTGCGGATGAGCGGGGCGAAGTGCCGCCACTTCAGTAATTCAAAGTGGCTGAGGCGGTCAGCCGGCTGGTCGGCGAGCAACCGCGGATGCGTGCCGGGGAGGAAGAGGAAAGCCCCGCCGGCGGCGAGGTGGGCCTGCATGCGCCGGGCGTTGGTCTCGACCAGTTTTTCAAATCCGCGCTGGTGGTCGGTCGTGACGAGATAGCGCAAGCGGTCGATGTCGGCGGCAATGACCTCGACCGGGTTGTCGGGTGCGGCGGCGCGGATGGCCTCGATCAGGGCGGCGGTTCCCCGGTGGGCGCCGTGCAATTCGTAGGGATCGGTGACCAGCAGCGGCTGCCCGGGCTGCAGATTCAGGCCCACGCGCACGACCAGTTGGGCAAGGGTCTGCAGGCTTGGCTCGGGGGGCAAAGGCATGGCTCGGTTCTGCTTAAGCGAATAAATTGCACAGGAGAGGCCACGGTTCACGCATAATCGTGCAACAGAATTAGGGCAGCATGCGCATTTCCACGTAGATCATGCGGGCCGCGCGATCCGGGCGGGCGGCAAGGCTTCAGGTCAAAATCAAAATCCAGGGTTCAATCCATCGCCAAGAGCCCGCGTGAGGCTGCCTGTTTCTGGCTCAGAGCCGGAAATGCCGGGCGATCCGGGTGGCGGCGTCGCGGGCGGAGAGATGCTCGCTGTCGAGGACGAGGTTGCTACGGGGGATGACCGGTTTGGCGAACGCGCCCGCGTCGCGGAGCTGGCGGTAGAGCGCGTGGTCGGTGAGCTTCCGGAAGCCGCGCCGCTGTTCGCTGGCCAGCCGGGCCTCGATGGTCTCCTCGCTCAATGTGAGCGCGATCGAGAACAGCTGGCCGCCGCGGGCGGGGACCTCGCGGAACAGCCAGTCGATGAAGGCCTGGGGGACGGTGTTTTCCGGATTGAAAGTAAAGATGACGCGGCGGGCGGAATCAGTGGCGGCGGTGCCGAGATGCTTTCGCCAGGCTTGGTCGCGCTCGGTGATGAAACCGGGTGAGCCAAAGTCGTGGCGCTGGAGCACGTCGTCCACCACGAGGTGGTTGTGGTAGAGCTCGAAATTCGTCAGCGCGGCCAGTTCGCGGCCGATGGTGTATTTGCCGGTGGCGGGCGCACCATGGATGAAGACGAGAATCACGGTGCCCATTTGGTCACAAAGCGGCGCGGAGAGACACTCGAAAACGGACGGGCTGTAGCAGGGCGGGGTTCGGAGACCCCGCCCTACAGCCAAATAAAACGCCGCCCGTTGGGGGCGGCGTTGAAAGGCAGAGCGAATCGTCCCGATGAGCAGTCGCTTATTTGCCGAGGCTGGCGCGGAGGTCGGCCAGCTGGCCGGCGCTGCCGAGGAGCTTGTTGCGCGAGGCGATGAACTTCGCGTATTCGGCGATGAAGATCTTGCCCGGGGGGCGGAAGTCGAACTCGGCGGGCTTGTCGCGGAAGAACTCGCGGTGCACGCGCGTCCAGACGAGGCGGCCATCGGTGTCGATGTTGATCTTGGTCACACCCAGCTTGGCGGCGGGCAGGTACTCGTTGACGTCGACGCCGACCGCGCTGCCGAGCTTGCCGCCGGCGGCGTTGATGCGGGCGACTTCATCCTGCGGGAC
>JAUPWC010000003.1 GCA_030916665.1 Verrucomicrobiota bacterium | reverse complement strand
TCTGGGGATTCTTGATCGCGACCGGAGCCGCATGGTCGCGCGGGGGTGGAGGGGAGTTCGATGCGGGCGTGCCTTCGCGCTACGCGGAGTTCATGGTTCTGCTGCCGCTGGCCAACCTCGGTTGCGTGTTCGCGCTGGTGCGCACGGTCCGACAACGCTGGCTGGCTGCGGCCTGGGTTGGCTTTCTTCTTGTCGGCTGGGCCGGCCTGTCCGCCGAGGTGATGCGCGGCATCATACTGCCGCGGGCGCGCGACCGCGAAGCGCCCGTGCGCTTGGTGCGGGAATTCCAGCGGACCGGCGACGCGGCGGTCTTCGCCGGTCAGCCGCGCCTGCTGGTGCCGCACCCGCATCCGGAGTCGGTGCGGGCGGTGCTGACGGACCCGCGGATGAAAGGAGCGTTGCCGCCGTCACTCCAGCCGGAGCAACCGATGGGACCGCTCTCACGGGGCGTGCGGACGCTGTTGGGGCGTTAACTGCCGTTGCGCCAGCGCACGAAGGTCAGCAGCAGGATCTGGCCGTCGAACCACAGCGACCAGTTTTCGATGTAGAAAATGTCGTAGCGGATGCGTTCGGCGAGGTCGGTGTCGCCGCGCAGGCCGTTGACCTGCGCCCAGCCGGTCATGCCAGGCTTCACCAGGTGGCGCGGCAGATAGTGCGGGATGACGGCCGAAAGCTGCTCGACGTGGTGCGGTCGCTCCGGTCGCGGGCCGACGAGGCTCATGTCGCCGCAGAGGACGTTCCAGTATTGCGGCAGCTCGTCGAGGTTCCAGCGGCGCATCCAGCCGCCGATGCGGAGCAGCCGGTCGTCACCTTGCCGTGTGCTCTGGTTGAGGTGGTCGCTCGCCTCGGCGTCAGGGCGCATCGAGCGCAATTTGCAGAGCGTGAACTCCCGGTGGCCGGCGCCGATGCGTGTCTGGCGGAAGAACACCGGACCGCGCGGCGACTCGGCCTTGATGAGCGCCGCCAGCACGGCGATGACCGGGGCGGACACGGCCAGGCCGACGAGCGCGCCGGCGAGGTCGATCACGCGCTTGGCCGCGCGGTTGAAGAGTCGGGAAATGGCGAGGTCCTCGACGCCGATCACCGGCACGCTGCCGACGGTTTGGAGCCGCAGGCCGGTCAGGAAGATCGGGAACGCCGCCGGCACGACCTTCCATTCGACGTAAAATTGTTCGCAGATGGCGGTGATCCCGCGCAGCCGGTCGGCGGGAATGTCGAGGTGGGCGGCGATGAGCACGTCGATGCGCTCGCGTTGGAGAATTCCGGCCAGCTGACCGGCTGCGCCGAGGCGCGGCAGCGGGCAGTCGGTCACGCCCGAGCCCTCGTCGATGCAGCCGACGACCGCGTAGGGATGCGCGCGCCCTTTCTGCATTTCCTGCACGAGGCCGTAGGCGGCGGGGTTCCAGCCGAGCAGGGCGACGCGCCGTTGGAGGCGCGGCAGGAGCGCGGGCCGGGTGAGCACGCGGTAGAAAATTTCCCGCCACAGGCCGAGCAGCAGCAGCGTGACCAGCGCGGCGATGACCACGAACAGGCGCGAGATCGGCGGGTCGAATTTGATGACAAGCGAGAAGGCGAGATAGACGACCACCCAGAAGACGGTGCCGCGGGCGAGCAGGTTCAGGCTCTGCTGTTTGCGGAGCAGCATGCGGCCGTCGTAGAGACCCTGCTGCGCGAAGGCGGCGACGAGGAAGATCACGCCCATGATCACGAGCGGCAGGTAGGCGGCGAAGCGGGCGTCCGGCACGTCGAGGCCGAGCAACCCGAGCGCGGATTGATAACGCAGCCACCAGCCGAGGCTCAGGCCCACGAAGGCCACGACCAAGTCGCCGCCCAGCAGCAGGGCGGGCAGGGTGGTCTCGCGCAGGGTGTCGGGCTTGGCGCCGGGCATGGGGCTTTACTGCCGCACCGGGACGGCCTCGTCCAGCAGCTTGAGCAGGTGCGGCGAGGGCAGCCAGCCCTTGGGCGGCAGTGGGAACGGCACGGTTTCGGGAAAACGCGGGTCCTCGCGCACGTCGTAGAGATCAACCGCCGGGGGCAGGTCGGCGTTGCGCATGAGCACCGGGTAGCCGATCCGCTCGCGGCGGTAGTTCACTTCAGGCCCGGGCGAGACCTGGCCTAGGCGCGCGGCGAGGGTTCTGAGCAAAGCGACCTGTCTGTTGACCCAAGGGTTGCTTGTCTTGGGCGTCGGAATCCAAGCAGCCAGCAGGCGTTCATATTCCTTGGCGGCGGGTCCCCTCAACGCCGCGATCTCCGGCACCGTCCACCACGGCGAGGCGAGGAAGCGCGGTTCGTTGACGCATTCCAGCGCGACGGCGCGCGCGGCACCGGTGCGGTCGCCTTGGTTCAGCCGCGCCAAGCCCAGGCCGAAATAGACGCCGCCCTTGTCCGGCACGAGCCGGGCGGCGGCGCGGAAATGCGCCTCCGCCTTGGCCGGCTCCGGCACGAGCAGGAGCCAGCCGAGATTGAAGTGGGCGATTTCCTGGTCGGGATTCAGGGCGAGTGACTCGTTGAGCAACGCGACGGCGCGCGCGTGCTGCGCCGGATCGTGGGCGCAACGCAGGGCCTCGAGGTTCATGACCGGCGTCGGATCGCGCTGGCCAAGCAGGATGATGATTCCGGTTGCCGCAACCGCGCCAAGCCCGGTGCCGAGGCGCAGGGCAGTCGAGGCGGTGGTCGGAGCCGGTTTGGCCAGCAGCGCGGCCAGCACCGCGACCGCGGCGGCGAACACGGGCACATCCAGCTGGAAGTCGGTCAGGGCAAAAACGCCGTAGCCCGCCAGCGTGGCGGCGGCCACCGGCGAACGCCGCCAGTTCAGCGCGGCCAGCGCGGCGAGCAGCCCGGCGCCGAGCAAGCCCAGCCCGCCGTTTTCCGCCCAGAGGTGCAGCGGGGTGTTGTGCAGCTGGAGCACGTTCTCCGCGCCGCCGTCGAGGGCGTGCCGGTAGCGCGGATAGGCGAGCGGTGTCGCGCCCGGTCCCCAGCCAAGCAGCGGACGGTCGGCACCCATCCGCAGGCCGGCCTGGATCATGGCGCCGCGTTGCACGGAGCTGATGTTGGGCGCCGCTGCCGGATCGGCGGGGCCGAGCAGGGAGCGCACGCGGGGGTTGGCCAGGGCCAGTGATCCCGCGAGCATCACGGCCGCGCCGCCGATCAGCAGAAATCGTTTCCAGCCGACCCGCGCCACCGCCAGACCCGCGACCGCCAGCGCGGCCAGTCCGAGCAGTCCGCCCCGGCTACCGCTGGCAAACAGGTTCAGCAGCGCCAGTGCGGCACAGGCCGCCGCCAGTCCGCGCTGCCAGCCGCGGCTGCTCCAGGCGAACCATGCCAGCCAGGGCAGCGCGAGAAGCGTCAGGCCGGCGGTGTAGTTCGCGTGACCCAGGGGATGCGGGTTGCGCATGAAAAACACGGTCGGGGAGAACAGGGTCGCGGTATCGAGTGTCGCGAGGCTTCGCGCCCAAATTCCGGCGCTGGCCAGCGTGACGAGCGCGGCGCCCACGGTCAGCAGCCGGGCGAGGCCGGCGCGTCGCCGTGCTTCGTCCGCCTGCAGCCAGTCGTGGACGGTCAGAAACAGGCAGGCCGCTCCCAACGGCAGGGCGGCCGCCAGCAGGCTGGGCCCGCGGTAGGGGCTGGCGAGCGCGCTCAGAACCGGAGCGAAACCGAACACAAAGACAGCGCCCAGCCATGGCGCCGCGGGCAGGCGAAAATCCCCTGATACACGGACGAGCCGGAGCAACCAGCCGAGCACCGGAGCAATAACCGTGGCCGCCAGCACCCCGGTCCAGGGCGTCGCAAACATCCGCGCGGCGCCGTTTTCTCCCAGGGTGAGCAACGCCAGACCGGCCAGCCCGATGCAGGCGATCACCCGCAGCGACAGACTGAGGAAGGCTGGGGGGGCGGATCTCATGCGCGACGCGGCATGACAGACTGAGCCGTGGGCCGGCGCCAGTCTGATTTCCCCGGCGGACCTCCACCCTTGACGCTGGCCGAGCCCGCGGGGCATCGTGCGCCCCATGTCCGAAACCGCCCCGCGCCCCAACCGCGCCCTCCTGCTCAAGCTCGCCGTCGCCGCCGCCGTGGTGGTGGCGGGCGGCCTGTTGCTGGCCTGGGGTTTCAATCTCAAGGCGCTTGTGCAGCAGGGGCTCGAGCTGATCCGGAGCGCGGGGGCCGTGACGTTTTTCGTCGCGATGACGCTGCTGCCGGCGGTGGGAGCGCCGCTCTCGTTTTTCTCGCTGACAGCCGGCTCGGTCTTCGGACCGCAGCTCGGGATGCCGGCGGTGCTCGCGCTCTCGCTGGGCGCGATCATCACCAACATGGTGCTGAGCTATTTTTTGGCCAGCCGCGCCTTTCGCCCGCTCCTGGAGCGACTGGTCAAGCTGCTCGGTTATCGTCTCCCGCAGGTGGATTCGGGTGACGCGACCGATCTCATCGTGCTGCTGCGCGTGACGCCGGGCGTGCCCTTTCCGGTGCAGAACTACCTGCTCGGACTGGCCGGCGTGCCGTTCGTCCGCTATCTGGTGGTCTCTGCCCTGATCCAGCTCCCGATCAATGCCGCGGTCATCCTGTTCGGCGACGCCCTGCTGCACGGCAAGGGCAAGATCGCCTTCGTGTCGTTGCTGCTGCTGCTCGCGCTGATGGCCGGCACGCACCTGGTGAGGAAGCATTACGGCGCGAAGAAAAAGGCGGGTTGATGAAGCGACCTGACGCCAGTCTCGACGACTCCGGGCGGGTGCAGAGCGTCACGGACTTCACGCGCCGGGTGAAGGAGCTGCTCAAGGGCGGCCTGCCGCCCTGCTGGGTTCAGGGCGAGGTTTCGAATCTTCGCGCGCAGTCCAGCGGGCACGTCTATTTTTCCCTCAAGGATGCCGGCGCCCAGCTCAGCTGCGTGATGTTCCGCGGCGACGCCGCGCGCCAGTCAGTGAAACTGCGCGACGGCCTGCAGGTGCTGGTTTACGGCGAGGTGGACGTCTATGAGGCGCGCGGCCAATACCAGCTCATCACCCGCGCGCTCATCGAGCACGGGGCCGGCCGGTTGCAGCAGGAATTTGAGTTGCTGAAGAAGCGGCTCGCCGCCGAGGGCCTCTTCGATGCGGACCGCAAAAAGCCGCTGCCGCAGTTGCCGCGCACGGTGGGTTTCATCACGTCGCCGACGGGCGCGGCGGTGCAGGATTTCATCCGCATCCTCCAGCGCCGGCGCTGGACCGGCCGGTTGGTCGTGCTGTCGGCGAAGGTGCAGGGCGAGGGCGCGGCGGCCGAGATGGCGGCGCTGCTGCGCACCGCCGAGTCGCTGGGGATTTTCGACCTGCTCGTCATCGGCCGCGGCGGCGGCAGCATCGAGGATCTCTGGGCCTTCAACGAGGAGCCGCTGGTGCGCGCCGTGGCGGCCTGCGCCGTGCCGGTCATCTCGGCCGTGGGCCACGAGATCGACTACACGCTCTGCGACTTTGCCGCGGATGTCCGCGCCGAGACGCCGAGCGGCGCGGCGGAACTCATCTCCAGCCAGTATCTCGCGTGCCGTGAGCGGCTCGACAACGCGGGTGGCAGCCTCGACGACATTGCGGCGACCCGGCTGGAGCAGGCGCGCCAGCAGCTCGACCATGTGCGCAGCCGGTTGCGGCTGCTCTCGCCCGCCGCCGCCATCGAGCAGAACCATCTCCGGCTCGACGACCTGCGCAACCGCCTCGCCGCCGCGCTGCGCGACTCGGTGTCGCAGGGCCGGCAGTCGCTCACGGCGGCGCGCGCGCGCCTGGCGGCGGCCTCGCCGGAGAAACGGGTGCAGCTCGAGTCGCACCGGTTGCTGGCGCTGTGGAAGCGGCTCGAATCGGCCAGCCCGCAGTCGGTGCTGAAGCGCGGCTACGCCATCGTGCGCGACGAACAGGGCCGGCCGGTGGCCCGAGCCAAGGGCGTCCAGCCCGGCCAGCCGCTGGTCAACGAATTCCACGACGGCCACGTCCGGGTGCGGGCCGAGTCTTGAGGCTTACTTGAGGTTTTCCGCCTCGAGCAGCGTCCAGTAGCCGCCCCAGTTGACCCGCTCGGTGCGCAGGATGCGCAGCCCGGGCGCCGCGGTGACCGTGGCGGCGGACATGGCCGGATGAAAACCCAGCAGCGCGGCATGGTTGGCGAAGAGCCGCTCGAAACGGCCGACCAGCGGATGGGCGTGGGCGAAATGGTTGACGATGACGATGCGTCCGCCGGGTTTGCAGATGCGCCGCATCTCCGCGAGGAGCGCGGGAGCGCTGGGCACCACCGAGACGACATACATGGCCGCGATCTTGTCGAAGTGGTTGTCCGGGTAGTCGGTGGCCTGGGCGTCGAGCAGGCGCAGGCGCACGTGGGCCAGGCCGCGGCGCCGGCACAGGCGGCCGGCGCGCTGCAGCATGCGTTCGGAGATGTCGATGCCGGTCACCTCCGCCTGCCGGTGCCAGAGGGGCAGGGCGAGGCCGGTGCCGACCCCGACCTCGAGGATGCGTTCGCGCGGGGCGCTGGCGAGGACCTCGACGGCGCGGCGCTGCCCGGGCTTGAAACAGGCGCCGAACACCTCGTCGTAAACCGGCGCCCAGCGTTCGTAGGCCGAGCGGACCTTGGCCAGCGACAGACCGTCCTTGCGGACCGTTTCCGGCAGCGGCGGGGTGTGCGGGTTCAGGGTGGCTTCTTCGGCGGGCATGTCAGTTCAGAGGTGGCACGGGACGTCCGAATTCCATGGCGGCCATCCGCCGCATTTCCAACAGCAATTCTGCGGAAGCCGGATCGGCGATGAGATTCCGGGTCTCCCCCGGATCGCGGCTCAGGTCGTAGAGCTCCTCCTGGAAGGAGTCGGCCCGGATGCCTTTGAAAAGATATTTACTCAGCCGTTCCTCCCGCCGCCGCAGCACGCCCCGCCAGCTGCCGGAGCGTGCGGCGACAAGGAAGGTGCTTTCGGGCGGCGCGGCGTTGTGAAGCGAGCGACCCTGCCAGCGCGCGGGTTTGGGCAGGCCCAGCCGGTCGAGCAGGGTCGGCGCGATATCGACATGGCTGCCGAAGGGCATCGGGCCGTAGTCCGCGGCGCCGGACTCGAGAAAGAGAATCGGCACGCTCACGTCCTGGCCGTGCAGAAACTCCGAGTGCCCGTGATGCCCGCGATCGCCCAGGCCCTGGCCGTGGTCGCCGGTGATCACGGCGACGTAGTCCCGGAGATAACCCTTGGCCTCCAGGCGGGTCATGATCTCCCGCAGGTGGTGGTCGGCCTGCAGGACGCCGTTGTCGTAGGAATTGACCGTGGCCTGCGGGTCGTGCCGCTTGGTGATGATGGCGTGCCAGTCCATCGTGAGGCTGGCCGGCTGCCAGCGGGCGAACCGGGGCTCGCGCACGCCGAGTTCGTGGGCCGACATGAGGTGGATGTAGAAAAACGCGGGCTGGGAGTCCGCGGCCGGCAGATCGTCGAGGGATTCGATCAGCCCGCGGTCGTCGTTCACCGAATATTGGCGCGAGGAGAGCCCGTCGCGGAAGACGTCCACGTTGGGGCCGTAGTGCAGGCGCATGTTGCCGAGCGTGGTGTGGTCGCCGGTGCCGAACAGGTGCGTGCGGTAACCGGCCTGCCGGAGCAGGTCGTGCAGGCGGAAATTGTGGAAGTTCTGCCGGTGCGGCAGCCGGGAATTGAGGATGGCGCGGATGCCCTGCGGGGAATCGTTGCCGTTGGACACGCCGAACGCGACCTCGTGCAGTCGGCCCGCCCGGTGGAGGGAGGTGAGGAAGGGCATGGTCTCGCGCGCATAGCCGCGAAAGGACAGGTGGTCCGCGCGCAGGCAGTCGATGGCGATCACGATGACGTTTCGCCGCCGGAATTCCGCCGGCACGGCGTAGGCCCGGCCCTCCGCGCGGTCGGCCAGCATTTCCGCGGTGAGCACCGGTTCGGCCGCGGCGCGGTTGGTCCAGAACGCGAGCACGGGATCGCGATCCGCCATGTGCAGCCACAGCGGGTCGCGGAACCAGAAGTTGGCGGCGGCGACGGTGGCCAGCGCGGCGAGCAACAGGGCGTGGAGGCCGGCGGCGCGCGGGGCGAACGCCGTCTGGAGGCGCCGCAGCGACTTTTCCGCCGTGCCCAGCAGAAGCCACAGGCAGCCGGCCAGCACCAGGCCCACCTCAGCGAGCGCGAAGAAGAAACCGCCGCCGATCGCCAGCTGGAATCCGCGCAGGTGCGAACCCAGCGCGCGGAGGTTGGCCCAGCTGATGTATTCCGCCCACAGGCTGTAGCTGGCGTAGCTGGCCGCATAGACGAGATTCAGCATCAGCCCCTTGGCGAAGAGGCTCAGCGCATAAAGCCGGCGAAACCAGGGGCGGTCGGCGCCCTCCAGCCGCCGGCCGAGCAGCGCCCAGCCGGTGAAAAAGACGATCTGCAGCGCGAGGACCAGCGCCACATGCGTGCCGACCCCGAACGGTGGAAAAATTCCGGCGCGCACGTAGGCGAGGATCGCCACGGTGCTGACCGCGGTCTGCGGCAGACAGAACAGCAGCAGGCGGCCGAGGAACCGCAGAAAATCCCGGGGCGGCCGGGCGGGTGCGGAGGCGGATGCCGGTCGGTGGGCGGATGGCACCGGTCGAGCAAAGCCCCGGTTCCATCCGTCGCAAGCCATCTGGCGATGGAATATTTGCCCGTCCTGGCTACTCTACCGGAAGCATGAAACTGCACCGATTGCTGATGTTGCCCGTCCTGGTTGCCGCCGGGGTGCTGGGCTTTTCCGCCATGAACACCGCCAAATCCGCCGTTGCCAAGGATGCCCTCGAATGCGCCCCGGGCGAAATTTCCGCCTGCGGCCTGCCGTCCAACGTCGTCATCGACCTGAGCAAGGCCAAGGTGAAGCGCACCGACGAGGAGTGGCGGGCCCGGCTCACGCCTGCGCAATACCGCGTCGCGCGCCAGCAGGGCACCGAACCGCCCTTCCGCAACGCCTTCTGGGATCACAAGGCCGACGGCATCTATTGCTGCGTCGGCTGCGACACGCCGCTTTTCGATTCGCGGCACAAGTTCGACTCCGGCACGGGCTGGCCGAGCTACTGGCAGCCGCTGGAGAAGTCTTTCCTCGGCGAGGAGCGCGACACCAGTCACGGCATGACCCGCATCGAGTCACACTGCGCCGTCTGCGGCAGCCACCTCGGCCATGTGTTCGAGGACGGTCCGCGTCCGACCGGTCTGCGCTACTGCATCAACTCCGCGTCGCTGAAGTTCATGCCGCGCGCCGATTACGACCAGTGGGTGGCGAAGAACCGGCCGGAGGCCAAGTAACGCTCAGGGATAGAGCCAGTATTTCTTGCTGGCTGTCTGGGAATTCACGGCGCGTTCGGTCCAGTTTTTCACGAACAGCGCCGGGTCCACGCGCATGCCCTCCTTGCTGAGGGTGTCATACCAGGCGGTGGAGCCGACGTGGATCTGGAAAGTACGCTGCTGGCCGGTGGTGAGCGTGGCGAAAAGTTTCATCGGCGACCACTTCTCGGCGAGTTTGTGCATGTAGAAGGAGAGTTCGGTGGGCCGCCAGGCGTTCCAGTCGGTGACCTCGACGAACACGCCGGCGTTGGTCTTGCCGTTGGCGGTGCGGCTTTCGCGCTTCACGAAGCGGATGCCGGGAATCTTGAATGGTTCAAGGGCGGCGATGATCTCCTCGGGCGTCTTCTTGGGGTAGCTGATGCCCCGGGTCGGATAATCGGACCTGAGCCCGGCGGGCAACGCGAGCTGCGCCCACGGCGTCTGTTCGCAGCCGAGGCCGATCATGGCGTAGCCGATGATGGCGTTGTAGTCGGTGATCATCGGCGAGGTTGGCACCCAGTTCAGCTCGGTCTCGGGCCAGCGCATGCTGCGTGTCCAGCCGCGCATGGGGATCACGGTCAGTTTGCCCTTGGCGCGCACGCTGTCTTTGACGTGCAGCACCCGCGGGGCGTTCTTGGCCATGGTGGCCAGCTCGCCCATGGTGAAGCCGTGGACGTAGGGCACGCGGAACGCGCCCACGTCGGTCATGTGCTCGATGTCGAGCGGCGGGCCGTCCACCTTGAGGCCGCCGAGCGGGTTCGGGCGGTCGAGGATGATGACCTCCACGCCGGCCTCGAAGCAGGCCTCCATCGTGTAGCGCATCCAGCTGATGAAGGTGTAGGAGCGGACGCCGATGTCCTGCAGGTCCACGACGACGGCGTGCAGGCCCTTGAGCTGCTCCCTGGTCGGGCGCTTGTTCTTTCCGTAGAGCGAGTAGATGGGCAGGCCGGTGGGCGGGTGGACGGAGTCGTTGAAGTTTTCGGCGGCCTTCACCTGGCCTTCGAGGCCGTGTTCGGGGGCGAAGAGGCAGACGAGCTTCGACTGCGGGGCGCGGCGGAGAATGTCGATGGTGCTTTCGCCGCGGCGGTTTACGCCGGCGCGGTGCGTGAGCAGGCCGAGGCGCTTGCCGGCGATGGCCTTGAAGCCCTCGGCCTCGAGCACGTCGATGCCGAGCATCACGCGCGGGAGTTTTTCGGGCGGAGGCTCGGGCTTGGGCTCCGGCTGGGCCACCGGCGGTTTGGGCGCGGGTTTCTTCTCGGTCTTCTTGCTGTCGGTCACGCAACCCGCGAGCAGCGCGAGGAACGCGAGCAGGGCGAAAACGGGAAGAGGAAGCGCGGGTGACCGGCGGAGCACGACGTTTTTCTGAAAACGCCCGCGCGGCTTGGCGAGGAGATTCCGGGAAAATTCCCGCGAACCCGTCGTCGGTTTCGCCATCCGAACCGCTTCCAGTCCCCCATGCACAACTATCCTATT
>JAUPWC010000249.1 GCA_030916665.1 Verrucomicrobiota bacterium | reverse complement strand
GTATTTCCTGGTGCGGACGCTGTTGGATCCCGAGACCCGCGGTTCGCTGCTCACCGCCGCGCTGGCCGGGGCATGCCTCGGAGCGGTGCCCTATGCGAAACTCCAATCCACCCCGCACGCCGGCCTGCTCGGGTTGATCGGAATCGTGCTGGTCTGGCTCCTGGCGCGGGGACAGGCCGCACGATGGAAACTGCTGGGCGCTCTGCTCAGCGGCGCCGTGGCGCCGACTGCTCTGCACAGTGTCTATCTCACCGTCTTCGGCCTCTGGGGGCAGTTTTGGTTCACCTACGTGGTGAGCGCCTTCGATTTTTTGGAAACCTCCGGCCACCGTTTCTCAGACATGCCGGGGCGTTTTTTTAACCTCGCGGCCACCTCACCCTCGTTCAGCTGGTTCCTGTGGGGAAACCTCGGGTTCGTCCTGCTGTATTTGCGCGCGCCGCGACATTCGGACATCCTGCGGGCCGCGATTCCGCTGGCTTGGATTTCGTTGGCCGCGGCCTGGTTCACCGTGATCCGCCCGGGACGCGAGTCGGCGCATTATCTGCACCTGCTCGTGATTCCCGTCACCACGCTGGTGGGCGTGGTTCTGGGCAATGCCTTCAGCGACCTGCCGGCCGCAGGCGCACGTCCCGGCTGGAAAACCCTCGGTGCCTTCGCCCTGCTCACCTTGGGACCGCAGGTGGTGAATCACGCGGTCGCCTATCATCGCTTCATCGGCCACACCCAGCGGCATTGGGAAGCACCCGTTTCAGACACGGCCGCCTATCTGCAGGCGCGCCTCATGCCGGGGGACACGATGGCGATGTGGGGCTGGGCGCCGCACTTGCACGTGGAGACGCAACTGCCCCATGCCACGCGCGAAGCCCAGAGCGGCAACCAGATCATGCAGTGGCCGCTCACGCGCTTCTTCGTGGAGCGCTACCTTGGGGATCTTGAGCGCTGGCGGCCGGTCTGGTTCGTGGACGCAGTCGGCCCGGGCGCCTTCATCTTCGCCGACCGTTCTCACCACGCCCACGAATCCGTGCCGGCGTTGCGGCGGTGGATCGCCGGGAACTACGACTTCGAGGCCGAGATCGACCGCCGGCGCATCTATCGCCTCAAGGGCGCGGAACGACCGGTGCGCGCCTCAGGGCGCCCTTGACCCGACCGCGCGCCCGGGTCACTTGACCGCAATCGTCACGCTCTTCGCCGGAGGTGTGGCCCATTTGGTCCAGGTGCCGCCCCAGTCGAGCGGCTTGCCGGCAAAATCGACATCGCCGGACTTGCCGCCGCGATAAGCCATGCGGGCCCGGACCAGCGCGGAGGACCCGGCCGCACCGGCCTTGAAATCGATCGCGCGCGTGAGCGCCCGCCCGACCTTTTCCGCATAAACCGGGACCCAGGTCTTGCCGCCGTCGCTGGAATACTCGGTTTGGAAAAAACCGATCTGCTCGCCGTCGGTCGCCGCGGTGCTCGCCGTCACCACGACATGGATGTTCTCCCCGGGTTTCACCACGGCGGGCGCCGTGATGGCCAGGCTTCGTTCGATCGCCAGGGCCGGGAGTGCGGTGAGCAACAGGGACAGGAGCAGGTGGCTGATTTTCATGCGAGCTGGGACCCGGGGTTTCATCGAAGGTTCTTCATTCAAATCTTCCGCAGGCAGGGGTGTCACTGTGCTTCGCGCTCCAGCACCATGGCCCGGGCGAAATCTTCGCCGACGGTCACGAGGGCCTTTTTCTTGTCGCCACTGAAATCGAACTTCACCTGGACGTCGGTCACCTGGCCATGGAAGTGAGTGGGGGAAGCGGCGGTCAGCACGACTTCGGAGGTCCCGAGGGACAGGAGGAGCTGGCCATCCGGCAGACGGCGGATCTTCGCGGAATTCCAGCTTCCGGGTTTTCCGTAGTTGCCGGCGTAAGTATCAAGCAGGGTATCGGGCAGAACAAAGGCCGGGTGGCGGTGCGCCCCCAGTTCCCGCACCCAGATGTTGCGATAGCGAACCGGATTGCCGTGATCCTGAAACGCAATCGGCAGCCGTTGCGGGTGCGCCTTGTAGGGCAGCGGATCGAACCACCGTCCTGCATTCGGGCGCTCCAGCTCAATATTGTTCTGCACGACGACCCCGTTGTGGATGACCGTGAGCCGGGCCTTGGAAAGAAGCTTCCCCTCCGCGTCAAAGCGCGGGGCGGTCCAGATCATGTCGTAAGTCTGCCACTGGCCGGGAGGGCGGCAGGCATTCGCCAACGGGGGATATTCACCGTAATACGACGCCGCCGAACCATCGGCGTAGGTGTTGTTCTGATAAGAATCCAGCACCTGGATTTCGTAGCGGCCGAGACCAAAGAACACGCCGCTGTTGCCGCGGCCCTGGCTGCTGCCCTCGACCTTGGTCGGCGCGGCCCATTCAAGGTGCAACTGGCAGTCGCCGAAGCCTTGCAGCGAACGAACATACCCGCTGCCGGGCACGCATTCCAGCGCCCCGTCCCTGATGACCCACTTCGTCGGCGAGCCGTCCATCGCGACCCAGTTGGAGAGCTCCTTTCCGTCGAACAACACCACCGCGTCAGAGGGGGGCCGGCCGGGTTGGTCCTGCGTGCTAGCGGTGCCGGGATCGACCACCGGCGGCAGCGGCCGCTCGCGGTCGTGAACCAGCCAAGCCGGATTCGGCTGGGCGAAGAGCGGGACGGCGGAGAGGGCAACGAACAGACCGAGGAGGCGGATTGACGGGATTTTCATGGGGCGAAGCCGGGATCTTGGTGTCAGCGAACTGGCCTGTCCAACGCAAACCCTGCGTGCCCGTTGTTCACTCCGCCCAATATTCTTCTGGCCACACCCAACCCGGACTGAAAAATTCCCCACACACATGAATCTCGCCGACGCCCGCACCACCGTCATCCTCGCCTTCGGGCGCATGGACAGCCTGTTTCGCAAGCCGCTTTTCAACGAGTGGGTGCTCGTGAAGCTCGGCTCCGAGGCCGGCGCCGTCCTCGCCTATCACGGTCCCCGCGCGGAATCCTACCAACGCCGCTTCAAGACCGACATCGCGCCGCTGCAGACCGAGATCCAGGGCCGCAAGATGGCGGTCGGCGACTTCGAGTTCGCGCCCAACGCCCACGGCGCCTACTTCGACGCCTGCATCCGTCTCGGCACCGGCGCCTACCTGTTCTGCAACAACACCACGCTCTCGATGGACGAGATCCGCAAGGACCCGTTGTGGCTCGCCGCGCAAAAACCCTTCGTCGATCTCGCCGGCGCCTTCCGCGCCGATCCGCTGGAGTGAGGGGAAAGGGAGAAGGAGGAAGGAGGAGTTAAGAAATTCGGGCGCAGGACGGACCGCACTTCTTAATTCATCCCTCTTACTTCTGACTTCATTCAGCCGCCCAGTCCGAAATAGACGAACACCCCGTAGGCCGCGCACATCAGCGCGCCGGCCCAGCGCGGCAGGCCGCCCGCGAACACGAGGAAGAGCATGTGCGCCACCGCCGCGCCGCCGAGCAGCAGGAACGAGTTGAGCGCGAAGGCGGGCACGGCCACGGGTTTCGCCAGCGCGAACAGGCCCAGGCAAAGCGGGTTGCAGATGTGGCCGTCGCCCACCTGTGAGCTGAAGACCACGTCGGCGCGCCGCCGCCAGCCCCAGTAGAGTGCGAGGATCGCGTTGGGCAGCACCATCAGCCAGCCGGTCACCCAGCCGAGGTTGTCGCGGCTGATGAACCCGGTCCGCTGGTCCGAGATCCACCCCACCAGCCTGTCGATGGATTCGTAGAGCAG
>JAUPWC010000248.1 GCA_030916665.1 Verrucomicrobiota bacterium | reverse complement strand
AAAAACCGTCATCCCGACGAAGGAGGGATCCCTTGAACCGGAGACGGATAATCACGACGCTGATTGATGGGATCCTTCACTGCGTTCAGGATGACAGGACTCGGAAGTAACACCCACAACGTGTCATTCTGAGCGGAGCGAAGAATCCAAGGAGGGCACATCTCCAGATGTGCCCCGGCCGGACGGAGACCGGCCCTACTTCAGCTCCACGATCACCTGAATCTCCGCGGTCGAGCCCTTGGGCAGGCCGGCGGCGGCGACGGCCGCGCGGGCGTGCTTGCCGGCGTCACCGTAGAGTTTGCCGAAGAGTTCCGAGGCGCCGTTGATCACGGCCGGTCTGTCGGCGAAGCCGCTCACGGCGTTCACGAAGCCGGTCACGAGCACGAACTGCTTCACGCTGTCGAGGCTGCCGGTGGCGGCCTTGATGTTCGCGAGCGTGTTGAGGGCGCAGACCTTGGCGGCCTCGTAGCCGCTCTGCACGGTCTGTTCCTGGCCCACCTGCCCGACGTGGGTCATCTGCCCGTCGAGCGAACTGATGGTGCCGGCGAGATACAGCAGGTTGCCCGTGCGCACGTAGGGCACGTAGCTGCCCGCGACCGCGGGCGGATTGGGAAGACGGAGGCCGAGTTCGGCGAGTTTGGCTTCGATGCTCATGGGGAAAATACAGTCACCACTAATGGACACTGATAAACACTAATGTCGGGGAACCCGGACTGTTCCGATCATTAGTGAAGGTTAGTGTGAATGAGTGGTTCACGGATTGGCGGATCGGGGAATGAATTCGAAGGTCGCGACGTCCTCGACGGTCACGGGTTTGTCGAGGAGTCCGAGCTCCTGCAGGAGGGCGATCTGCTTCTGAAGGCGCGCGGCGGTGAGCTGGCCAGCGAACTCGTTTTTGGCCGGGTCGCCGAGCACCAGCTGGTAGTCGTTCATCGCCTTGATGCTGTAGGCCATGAATTCCGGGCTCAGGTCGTTGCGCAGCTTGGCGATGGCCTGGTTGCCGGGGGTCGGGTCGCCGGTCAGGTAGTCCACCCAGCCGCGGATGCTGGCTTGGACGAACTTCTCCACCGCCACGGGATTCTCGGCGAGGAAGAGCCGGCCGGCGAAGATCACGCGGTAGGGCTCGTAGGTGTCGTTGGCGATGAGCAGCGCGCCGACGTCGGCGCCGCGCTCCCGGGCGAAGAAGGGCTCGTTGGTCACGAAGCACTGCTGCACGAGCGTCTTGTCGTTCATGAACCGCGCGAGATCGCCGACCAGCGGCATCTGGTTGAACTCCACGCCGAGCTTCTTCCGCACCACGTCGAGCCAGGTGGAGACCGAGCCGGCCATGAGCGTGCGGCCCTGCAGGCCCTCGAGGTTGCGCAGCGGATGCGAGTTATGGAACAGGATGCCTTGCGGGTCGCGCTGCATCTCGGCCGCAACCATCTGGATCGGCAGGCCGCGCGCGATGGCCACGATCACGTCGTCGCCGTTGGTCATGCCGAGGTCCGCCTCCCCCAGGGCGACGAGCTGCTTCATCTGCGCGTTGGGCCCACCCGGCAGGATCTCCACGTCGATCCCCTCCTCCGCGTAGTAACCCTTGGCCAGCGCCTGGTAGTAGCCACCGTGCTCGGGCTGGGGAAACCAGTCGGTCTGGAACCGGATCCTCACCAGCTCGCTGTCGGCCTGGATCGGCGCGACCGGCTCCTTCTTCCCGCAGCCGCTGAAGGCGAACACAACGAGGGCCGGGATGATGAAAAGGCGGAGCGTGGAATTCATGGCTTTCGGGACAGAGAATTTATCCACTAATCCACACTAATAAACACTAATGATTTCTACTCAACCAAACCACCAATCATAAATCCCGCATTAGTGAGTCATCAGTGTGGATTAGTGGTTCACCCAGTCCGAATCAGTGGTCGTCTCGCTCGAACGAGTCGTGCCACTTGTGCAGCACGGCCCAGTTGAGTAGCGAGATCGCGGCCACGAACAGAAACCCCAGCAGACAGCTCGTCAGCGCGGTGGCGAACAAGGCGGGGATCTTGATCTGGGAATTGTAGCTATAGACAAGGTAGCCCAGGCCGCCCGAGCCTCCGGCCGTGTTGCCGACCATGTATTCGCCGAAGATCGCCCCGATGGGCGCGAGCGTGGCCGCGATGCGCAGCCCGGTCAGGTAATACGGCATCGCCCCCGGCACGCGTAGGTGGATCAGCTCCTGCCAGCGGCTCGCGTTGGCCATGCGGAACAGCGCCACATGGTTGAGATCCGCGGAGATCAGTCCCTGCGTCGTGTTCACGACCACCGGAAAAAAGCTGATCAGCCAGGTGATGGTGATGATGCCGGGCGTGCCCGGTCCCGCCCAGAGCACGATGATGGGCGTCAGCACGATGACCGGCGTCATCTGCAGCACCAGCAGCCACGGATAAAGCCCGGCGCGCAACGCCCGCGCTCCACCCAGCAACAGCGCGATCGCGAAACTGGAAACTGCCGCCAGCAGGAAGCCCGCCAGCGCACCCACCGAGGTGCTGCCCACCGCCGGCAGCAGGCGTGCCCGCTCGCGCCAAGCGGCCTCGAGGATTTCGCCCGGCGTCGGCAGAATCCAGCTCTGCAGGCCGCTGTAGTGCCGCACCGCATACCAGATCGCCACGAACAGCGCCCCGCTAAGGACGGGCAGCAGCCAGAGCCAGAGTGTGGGGAGCCTTTTCATCAGGCCGAGCCCTCCACCTGGTGCAGCAGGCGCGACACCTCGGTCACCTTGGCTTGGAACTCCGGCTGCTCGCGCAGCGACGGATCACGCGGATACGGAAAGTTCACTTTCACTTCCGCATGAATGCGCCCCGGATGGGCCGCCATCACGACGATGCGGTTGGACAGGAACACCGCCTCGCTCACCGAGTGCGTCACGAACAGCGCCGTGAATTTCTGCCGCTCGCGCAGTTGCAGCAGCTCCTCGT
>JAUPWC010000247.1 GCA_030916665.1 Verrucomicrobiota bacterium | reverse complement strand
GGAGCAGGCACATGCGGCGATTGAGACGCTGCCGGATGACGCCACCTTGCAGGACGCCGCTGACAAGCTGGCGCTGCTAGCTGCGTTGGAGAAGAGCCGGGAAAGCGTCAAAACGGGCCATTGGAAACCGCAGGCTGACGTAGAGAAGCTGCTGCCCCAATGGCTCGAAAGCTAATCTGGTCTGACGACGCCATCGCCGACTTGGCGGCATTGGTGCGCAATATCGCCGAGGATAATCGCAGCGCCGCGGAGCGTGTTGGTCTGGGTATTCTGAATCAGACGCGCATCTTGGAATCCTTTCCTTTTGCTGGTCGGATTGTTCCGGAAGACGGACGCACCTCAGTGCGGGAGGTGCAGTATCCACCATGGCGTATTATCTACGAATTGCCGGCTGATGGCTCAGTAGTGATACTCCGTATCTGGCATGGCTCTCGCGGACAACCTGTGATCTGAGACCTACATCACTTGGCCAACAACACTCCTCAATTAAGGGTGTCCTAGGTGCAAAATCTGCGTGAGATTTGGACGGTCCGGGCGTAAAGGTTTGGCGTGAAATGCCGGGAAACCTTGGTTTACTGGCCATCTTCGCACCATGGCCAAGACCCCAAAACTCGACCTCACCCAACGTCCCCGCCGGCTGCGTCGTCAGCCCAGTCGTCGCGCCCTCGTGGCCGAGACCGTCGTCCGGGCGGCCGACCTCATCGCGCCGCTCTTCGTGGTCGAGGGCAAGGCCCGACCCGAGCCCATCGCCTCCATGCCGGGCGTGTTCCGGCTGTGTATCGACGATCTCGTCAAGGAGTGTCGCGAACTGCACAAACTCGGCGTGCCCGCCGTGGCGCTGTTTCCCAAGCTTTCGCCCAAGTTGAAGGACGAGGAGGGCTCCGAGGCCCTCAATCCTGAGACGCTCGTTTTACGGGCCGTGCGCGCGGTCAAGAAGGCCGTGCCGGAGCTGACCGTCATCACCGACGTCGCCCTCGACCCCTACACGAGCCACGGTCACGACGGCGTGCTGAACGACGCCAAGGACGACGTGGACAACGACCGCACCGTCACGATCCTCGGCCGGATGGCCGTGTTGCAGGCCGAGGCGGGTGTGGATTTCGTGGCGCCGTCCGACATGATGGACGGCCGGGTGGGGCACATCCGCAAGTCGCTCGACGCGGCTGGCTTCACCGACGCGGGTATCCTGGCCTACTCGGCGAAATACAATTCGGCCTACTACGGCCCGTTCCGCGACGCCGTGGGCAGCGCCCAGGCCGCGGGCACGCGCCTGCTCAGCAAGGCCACCTACCAGATGAACCCCGCCAACCGCCGCGAGGCCGTGAGCGAGGTGCAGCTCGATGTGGCCGAGGGCGCTGACATCGTGATGGTCAAACCCGCCGGCGCCTACCTCGACATCATTCGCGAGGTGCGCAACGCCGTGCGCGTGCCCGTCGCCGCCTACCAGGTCTCCGGCGAATACGCCCAGATCCACGCCGCCGCCCGGCTGGGCTGGCTCGATCTCGCGCGCTGCCGCGACGAGTCGCTGCTGGCCATCAAACGCGCCGGCGCCGACATGATCCTGACCTACTTTGCCAAGGAAGTGGCGAAACAATTGCGCTGATTATCCGTCTTTACCCCTATGCCCGCCACCCCGCACTCGCGCCCCGAAGTCACCAATCCCGCCCGTCGCCAGTTTCTCACCGCCTCCCTGACTGCCGGCGCAGCGCTCGCCCTGACGCCCTCGCGTCTCGTGCGCGCGGCTGAGGTCGCGCCCGCGGGTCGCAAGCTCAAGGTGGCCTTCGTCGGCATCGGCTTCCGCGGCCTGGATCTAGTGAAGACCTTCCGCGACACCGGACTGATCGAGACCGTGGCGATGTGCGACGTGGACCTCATGGCCGAGCACACCGCCGAGGCGCGCGCGATCTATCCGGAAGCAAGGCTGTTTCAGGATTACCGGGAGATGTTCACGAAGGCCGGCAAGGATTTCGAGGCGGTCATCATCGCGACGCCGGACTTCACGCACTTTGTCGTCGCCATGCACGCGATGAAGAACGGCAAGCACGTCTATCTGGAGAAGCCGCTCGCGCACACCTTCCACGAGGTGGAGCTGCTCATGGCGCAGACGGCGAAGAGTAAGGTCGTGACCCAGATGGGCAACCAGGGGCACTCCGGGAACAATTTTCACCAGTTCAAAGCCTGGCAGGAGGCCGGCATCATCGCCGACGTGACGCGCGTGGACATGTTCATGAACTCCCCGCGCCGCTGGCACGGCTGGAAGGTGAAGGGTTACGACTCGGGCGATCCCGTGCCGCCCACCATCGACTGGAACCTGTGGCATGCCAACAAGCCCGTGCATCCCTTCAGCCCGCGGCTGCACCCCGGCAACTGGCGCGGCTGGTTCGCCTATGGCAACGGCGCCTTCGGCGACTGGGGCCCGCACATCCTCGACACCTGCCACCGCTTCCTGAACCTCGGCCTGCCGCACACCATCGAGGCCGTGAAGCGCGATGGCCCCAACGACTTCATTTTCCCGCAGGCCACGACGATCCGCTTCGACTTCGCTGCGCGCGGGGCGATGCCGCCGGTCGAGGTGTTCTGGTATGACGGCGTGGACAACCTGCCGCCGCTGCCGCCCGAGCTGGGCGCGAACCCGAATTTCACGCAGAAGAACGGCAAGTTCATCTACAGCAAGAAACTCACCTTCCTTGGCGGCACCCACGGGGAGACTCTCCGCATCATCCCGCAGGAAAAGATGAAGGAACTCGGCCCGACCCTGCCGCGCATCACCGGCGGATTCACCGATCACTTCCAGAACTTCGTGCTCGCCTGCCTCGGCCGGGAGGAGACGAAGTCGCCGTTCCACATCTCGGGCCCGCTCTCGCAGGTCTTCATTCTCGGCGTCATCGCCCAGCGACTCGGCGGCAAGCTGGAGTTCGACCCCGTGAAGAAGCATTTCAAGAACAACGCCCGCGCCAACGACCTGCTCACCATGGAGCCGCCGCGGGCAGGGTGGGAAGGTTACTACGG
>JAUPWC010000246.1 GCA_030916665.1 Verrucomicrobiota bacterium | reverse complement strand
CTGCCCGGCACCCTTTTCAACATCCAGCTCCGCTAGCCGCTCAACGTCACCGTTTGAGTCCGCTTTTTTCAAGTCAGTCTTTCTGAGCGGAGCGAAGAATCCAGTCCGCTCGATGAATCCGGCTCCTTCTTTTCACTCAGGATGACACGCCTCCAATTTTTCATGTCCCTCCGCACCTTCTCCTTTTTCGTGTGTTTCGTGGTGACCGCCTCCGGTCTGCGAGCCGACCCCCTCACCAAACAGCTCGACCTCGACTTCGGCCGCGACGTCGCCAGCCGCAACCTCAAGGGCCTCGCCGCCCGCTCCGACGGCCGCCTCCTCCCCGGCCCGGTCTTCGCCGACCTCAGCGGGCCCAAGATCGGCGACATCCTCTGGAATCTTGAGCCCGCCGGCCCCAACCGCTTCCTCGTCGGCACCGGCCCCGACGGCAAAGTGCAGGAAATCACCTTCAATCCGAAGGACTCCAGCTACACGGTCCGCGAAGTCGCCGACGTGGACGAGACCCACGCCATCTCCCTGCTACCGCTGGCCGACGGCACGCTGCTGATCGGCACATCTCCGACCGCCGCGCTCTATGTGGTGAAGGACGGCAAGGCCACCGCCCGCGTGCCGCTGCCGGCCGACTCTGTGTTCGACCTGCTCGCCCTGCCCGACGGCACCGTGCTCGCCGCCACCGGCAACCCCGGCAAAATCTACAAGCTCGACCTCAAGAAACTCGCCGCCGCCGGCATGATCGAAGGCAAGATCGAGAACGACTCCCTGCTCGCCGACCGCGGCATCACCCTCTTCGGCGAAATCCGCGACCGCAACGTCCGCCGCCTCGCCCGGCTGACCGACGGCCGTATCGTCGCCGGTTCCTCGCCCAAGGGAAATCTCTACAGCTTCGCCGCCACCGGCGGCGCGCCGCTTTTCCTCCAGGAAAACCGCGACGCCGAGGTCGTGGACCTGCTGCCCGACGCCGAGGGCGGCTTCCACGCCGCGCTGGTCTTCACCCCCGGCGACGCCCTGCGCCTCGCGGCCAAGCCGCCGACCGACACCAAGGACGACACCCGCGCCCCCGAGCGCGACGCGAGCAAGCCCGCCTTCGCCGGCCGCAGCACGGTCGTGCGTTTCCCGGCCGACGGCTTCGCCGAGACGATCATGGGCAAGCCCAACGTCTCATTCTACCGGCTCGCGCGCCACGGCGACTGGCTGCTGCTGACCGCCGGCGAACAGGGCGACACCTTCGGCTACGATCCCGCCGCCCGCCGTTCGCTCACCTTTGCCGGCAGCGCCTCGGCCCAGCTCAACGACCTCGCCCCTCTTGGCGACGGCCGTTACCTGCTCCTGCGCAACAACGCGCCCGGCCTCGCGCTCATGACCTTCAACGGCGCCGCCGAGCGCAGTCTCGAAACCAAGCGCCTCGACCTCGGCCAGGCCGGTGATCTCGGCGCCGTGCGCTTTCCCCGTCTGCGCGGTCTGGAAGAGTCCGCCCTCCAGCTCGAGATCAGCACCAACTACGGCAACGACGAACTCGAAGGCTGGTCCCCGTGGACCAAGCTCGCCCTCCGCGACGGCGGCTTCTCCGCCGACGGCCTGCGCGGTCGCTTCGTGCGCTACCGGCTCGCCCTGCCCGGCACCGCCGCCGACTTCCAGATCGACAAGGCCACGCAGTATCACCGCCCGCAGAATCGTCGCCCGTCGCTGAGCGATTTCCGCGTGTTTCCGCCCAACCAGGGCATCGTGCCGGCACCCGAGCCAGCACCCACCGTCGTCGCGACGCTCAGCCAGCTGCTTTTCCCCAGCCAGCGCGACAACAAGGACGAGCCTTCGCCCGGCCAGCGCCGCGGCGCCCTGCTCAACAGCCAGATCATCCCGCAGACCGGCGTGCAGGTCGTCTATTGGAGCGTGAACGATCCCGACGGCGACGCCCTCGCCTACACGTTCTCGATCCGCCCCGACACCACGAAGTCCGAGTGGACCGACCTGACCGTCGGCACGCCGGAGAGCTTCGTCCAGTTCGAGACCGGCAGCCTGCCCGAGGGGCTCTACCTCACGCGCCTGACCGTCGCCGAGCAGGCCCCGCGCCCCGCGGTATCCCGGATCACCTACACCTTTGAGACCGACAACCTGCTTGTGGACCGCACACCGCCCGCCATCACCGGCACGCAGGTCAGCCGCGCCGACGGCAACCTGCTCGTCACCGTTTCCGGCCGCGACACGCTCGCCCTGCTCGAAGGCGCCGAGTTCGTCCTCAACAACGGCGTGCGCGACGTGGTCATGCACCCCGTGGACGGCCTGCTCGACGCCCGCGAGGAATCCTTCCGCCTCGAACTCCCCGAAGCCCGCGCCGCCGGCTCCACCTCCGTCGAGATCATCCTCTACGACCAAACCGGCAACGCATCGTCCACCCGCGTGCCGCTGAAGTGAGGCTCGGGCCGAAAGAACACAAAGCAGCGAAGGAGCTAAGTCAGATCCGGATTAAATATTCGCTGAATACCATCCTTGATGAGCGGCACGTTGAAATTCACCAGCAAGCCGAGCGGGAGCTTGGTTAGTTTCAGGTAGGTTATTACCTGCGCACGGTGCACGGGCAGGATTGATTCGACCGACTTAAATTCCAGCAGCAGCCGATTCTGGACGAGGCAGTCGAGGCGGAATCCAATATCGAGCCGGCAATTTCGATAAACTATCGACACTGGCACCTCGAAGGTGCTCGCGATACCGCGGTGGGTGAATTCTTCCTTAAGGCAGGCAGCGTAGACGCTTTCCAGCAGCCCCGGTCCCATTTCATTATGCAAGTGGAAGGCAGCATCGACCGCTTTTCGGGCCAGCTCCTCCACGTCGGCAGGTATGTTTAATTTACGATTCATGGTTGTGGCGGCCCGTGCAGTGTTGCTGCCACACCCTGGTCAGATCGCCAAGCCTTTGCTGCTTGGCTGCTTTGTGTTCTCCATCTCTTCACTCACGCCCGCGGATGCGCCTTGGCGTGGATTTCTTTCAGCCGAGCGACGCTCGTATGCGTGTAGATCTGGGTCGTCGTGAGGCTGGCGTGGCCGAGCAGTTCCTGCACGGAGCGCAGGTCGGCGCCGGCGTTGAGCAGGTGCGTGGCGAAGGAGTGCCGCAGCTTGTGCGGCGTGATGTCCATCGGCAGGTCGGCCAGCGCGAGATATTTCTTCACCAGCTTCTGCACCTCGGCGGGCGTCATCCGTCGGTGACGCTCGGTCACGAGCACCGGGTCCGTCGGACCGGGCCGACGCGCCTGCGTATCGCGGAACTTTGCGATCAATCCCATCGCCGTGTCCCCGAGCGGGCAGATGCGCTCCTTGCGGCCTTTGCCCAACACCCGGGCGCTCCCGCTGCCGAAGTCCACGGCGCCGTAGTTGAGCGCCACCGCTTCGCTCACCCGCAGGCCGCCACCGTAGATCACCTCCAGCACCAGTCGGTCGCGCAGCGCGGTGAACTCCCCGATCTGCTCCTGCGCCCGCAGCTTTTCCGGTCCGGCCAGCAGCTTCAGCATCTGCGACTCGGTCAGGAATTTTGGCAGCGGCTTTTCCAATTTGGGCAAGGGCACACCGGTGAACGGGTTCTTCTTCAGCCGCCCTTCGCGCATCCAGTAGCGGTAGAAGGTCCGCAGGCCCGAGACGTGGTTGTGCAGCGTGCGGCGTCCGAAACGCCGTTGCGCCTCGATGATGAAGTCGCGCACGTCCCGCGCGCCGAGTGTCGAAAAGGCATCCGGGGCGCGGGCGCTCTGCTTCATCCAGGCGGCGAAATCTTCCACCGCCTGCCGGTAATTGCGGACAGTGTAGGCCGAGTAGCGCCGTTCCTTTGCGAGGAAATCGAGAAACGGCCGCAGCCACTCCGCCTCGACGGCGGGCGGCAGCGCGGGCTCAGGCGCGGGACTGGACGCGGGCTTCGACATGGCGCATCACGCGGTCGCATTCCTTGCGCAGAGCCATTTCGGGATCGATGCCCGCCTGCCGGCAGGCGGCGGCCAGCTCGAACAGGTGGCGTCCGGCCTCGGCCTCCGTGAGGCGGGCTGCGGTGGCGCTGATGCCGGCGGTGTCCACGATGCCCTCGGCCGGCAGCGCCTTCTTCTCGATCTGCTTCACCACCGCCTCGGCAAACATCAGCGCGGGCAGGCGCGGCGGCTGCTCCTTGAACACGCCGTTCTGCGCCGGGCCGTTCTTCTTCTCGGTCGCCTTGATCTGCTCCCACTTGGTGATGACCTCGCCGGCCGTGTCCAGCTTGCTGTGGTCGCCGAAGACGTGCGGGTGGCGGCGCACGAGCTTGTCGTTGATCTCGCGGGCGACGTCGTCGAAGTTGAAATCGCCGCGCTCCGACGCCAGTTGCGCGTGGAAGACCACCTGGATCAGCACGTCGCCGAGTTCCTCCCGCATGTGCGGAATGTCGTTCCGGTCGATCGTGTCGAGCAGTTCGCTGCACTCGTCGATCAGGCAGCGGGCGAGCGTCTGGTGCGTCTGCTCCCGGTCCCAAGGACAACCATCCGGCGCCCGCAACCGGGCCATCGTCTGGCGAAGTTCGTCAATCGGCGTCATGCGCGGAATTTGCCCACGGAATACACGGAATACACGGAAAAACCGAAAACTTTCTGCTTTGTCTTCCGCGTGTTCCGTGTGTTCCGTGGCCGGCTTCATGGACAAGTTAACGGAAATCATGGCCCACAAGCGCCGCGAGGTCGCCCCGCTGGTGCGTCCGGTTTACGCCGCCGAACTGGCGGAACTGAACCGCAGGCTGCCGCGCCCGCCGTCCTTCGCCGCCGCCCTGCGCCGCGCCGACGGCAAGCTCGCCATCATTTCCGAGATCAAGCGCCGCTCGCCCTCCGCCGGCGAAATCAAGGCCGGCGCCTCCGCCCTCGCCCAGGCCCGCGCCTACCGCGCCGCCGGCGCCAGCGCCCTGTCCATCCTCACCGACACCGAGTTCTTCGGCGGCACGCTCGCCGACCTGGTCGAGGTCACGGCTGATTTCAGCCAGAACCCGCCGGCCATTCCGGCCCTGCGGAAGGACTTCATGGTTCACCCCATCCAGGTCGTGCAGGCCCGCGAAGCCGGGGCCAGCGCCATCCTGATCATCGTGCGCGCGCTCAACGACGACGAGATCACCGCCCTGCACACCGCCGCCCAGGCCGCCGGACTCGACGCGCTCTTCGAGATCCACAACGACGCGGAACTTGAGCGGGCCGTGAAGCACGGGGCGAAGATCATCGGCGTGAACAACCGCGACCTCGCCATCTTCAAGACCGACATCGGTCTCTCCGAGCGGCTCATCCCGAAGTTTCCCAAGGACGTGATCGCCGTCAGCGAAAGCGGCTTCTCGACCGGTGCCGACGCCGCCCGCGCCCGCGCCTGCGGCGCCCACGCGCTCCTCGTCGGCGAATCGCTGATGAAGGCGCCGGACCCGGCGGCCCTGATTTCCGCTTTTCAGACCGCCTGAGCATGGCCCTCGTCCTCCAGCCGATGACCGCAACCATCTTCGCCGAGTGGCGCCGGCGAACGGTTCCGGATTACGCCGCCGCCAAGGTAGCCAACGGTGACTGGTCAGAGGACACCGCGCCCGCCCTAGCCGAGGAAAACCTCAAGCGCCTGCTGCCGGAGGGTTTGGCGTCACCGGGTCATTATTTTTACCTCGTTACCGAAGCGTCCGACGCCCGGGTCGTCGGCAACCTCTGGTTTGCCCGACAGGGCGCCGATGCCTACCTCTACGATCTCCACATCAGGGGCGAATTCCGCGGCCGGGGCTATGGGCGCGAAGCGATGCTGCTGCTTGAGACCGCCGCCGCCGCACTTGGCTTGCGTCGCATCGGCCTCCATGTCTTCGGCCAAAACCACATCGCCCGTTCGCTCTACGGATCACTCGGGTATGAGACGACCGACCTGACCATGCGCAAACAGCTCTCGCAACCGGCCTGACATGCCCCTGACTCCGACAGGCACCCGCGAACTGCTCGCGAAGCTCGGGCACCAGCCGAAGCGGTTTCTCGGCCAGAATTTTCTCGTGGACGGCAACATCGTCCGCAAGTCCCTCGATCTCGCGGGCATCAAGCCCGGTGACACCGTGGTCGAGGTCGGCCCCGGTCTCGGCACGCTGACCTCCGCCCTGCTCGAAACCGGCGCCGAGGTGTGGGCGGTCGAGAAGGACCGCCAGCTCCACGCCCACCTGACCGAAACTCTCGTGCCCGCGCACCCGCGCCTGCACCTGATGGAAGGCGACGCCATGGACCACCCGTTGGCGGGATTTGGCATGGATTGCGGGCGACCCCGCCCGCAAGCCAGCGGCGAGGTCGCCGCTGCTCCAGCCCCGAGCTTCAAGATCGTCGCCAACCTGCCCTACGCGATCTCCACCCCGTGGATGGACGCCGTGCTGTCGGGCCCGCTCCCGGAGCGACTCGTCCTGATGCTGCAACTGGAGGCCGCCCAGCGCTACGTCGCCGAACCGGGCACCAAGCTCTTCGGCGCGATCTCCATCTTCCTGCAATCCGCCTACGCCATCGAACCGGGACACCGCGTGCCCGCCGCCTGCTTCCATCCGCGGCCGGACATCGAGTCGGTGCTGCTCAATCTTGTCCGCCTGCCGGAACCCTACCTGTTCCCGCCGAAAACGAAGGCGCTCATCCGCGCCTGCTTCCAGCAGCGCCGCAAGCAGCTCGGCTCGATTCTTCGCGGCAAACTCCCTCCCGAGACCGCCGCCCGCTGGTTCGCCCGGCTGGAGGCGTCGGGCTTCAGTTCGCATTCGCGCGCCGAACAGGTCCCGGTGGCACTCTGGCGCGACTTCGCGGTCTGACCGATTCTTGCCAATCTGCCCGCGTGCGCTCATCCTGTCTGTTCATGTTCCGTCACCTCGCCCTGTTTTCCTGCGGCCTCGGCCTCTCGGCGCTGGCCGCCGTGGCCGCGCCGCTGGTCGGACGGATGGACGGTGAAAACTACGTCTCGCCCACGGCGCAATTCCGCATCCGCGCCCCGGTGCTGCCGGAGCTGGGCGGCGTGATCAGCGACACGGAGAACGTCGTCACGTTTCAGGACAACTACGGCACGCACATCAGCGTGGCCTGCTTCCCGATGGACGCCTCGCAACGCTGGGAGTTCGACACCCGCGGCCTGCGCGACTACCTGCTGTTCTTCTTCACCGACGTCGTCATGCCGAACTTCGCCAGCCGTTTCCGCGGCTCCGCGGTGGAGAGCGCGCGGTTCCTGCCCGACCTGCAGGGCGGTGCGCTGATCGGTTACGCGCTGCTCCCGGGCGGTTCGCATTTTGAGCACCTCAACCGCGTGCTCGACGGCCCGCCCGCCGATCCGGCCGTGGCCAAGCGCGGCACGCTCGTTTTTGTGCGCGACCGGCATGTCTATGCCATCAGCACGGAGCTGGCCGAGCGCGTCACGCAGCGCAGCACCTACAAGCTGACCAAGGACGAGGAAGACGTCCAGCTCACGAACCGGCTGACCGCCATCCTCGGACGGATCAGCGTCACCCACGAGCGGCCGCGCACGCCCTGACCATGCCGAAGACCGAGCTGCACGACCGCATTCTCGCCCACCTGCGGGCCGAACTGGACGCCATGACCAAGGCGGCCCTCGCCACGCACGAGGAGGCCACGCACGAGGAAAACAAGGCCGAGGACAAATACGACACCCGCGGCCTGGAGGCCTCCTACCTCGCCCACGGCCAGTCGCGCGCCGCCGAGGATGCCGCCGAGGCCGTGGCCCAGTTCACCGCCCTGAAACCGCGCGACTTCGGCCCGGGCGAAGCCATCGCGCTCGGCGCCCTCGTGCGGTTGGACGACGGCAGCCGCTACTTCATCGGCCCGCGTGCCGGCGGAACCGAGGTCGAGGCCGACGGCGTGAAGGTGATGGTCACCACGCCCTCCTCCCCGCTCGGCCGGCAGCTCGTCGGCCGACGGCAGGGAGACCGCATCACGCTCACGCTCGGCGCGCGCCGCACCGAGCGCACGATCACCGCGGTGACCTGACCGCCGGTTTGCCCGTTGACGGCACCGGGCCGCGGGGTTGTCTGGTCGCATGGCCAACGACCAACTCCTCATCGAAAAACTCAAGGCCGGCACCGGCGCTTCGCCCAAGAAAGGCGACTTCGTGACCGTTCACTACACCGGCTGGCTGACCGACGGCAGCAAGTTCGACAGCTCGGTGGACCGCGACGAACCCTTTCAGTTCGGCCTGGGCCTCGGTCAGGTCATCGGCGGCTGGGACCAGGGTGTCGCCCGGATGCAGATCGGCGACAAGGTGCGCCTGACCATCCCGCCGCACCTCGGCTACGGCCCGCGCGGCTACCCCGGCGCCATCCCGCCCAACGCCACGCTCATCTTCGAGGTCGAACTGCTCGCCATCGGCTGAACCCGACCGGTTCGCGTCTTGTCGTCGTCCACCCCGGGCTCTCCGCCGCTCGCTCCCCTGCCCGGTCGTCCGGATGCGGGGGCCGTGCTTGACCGTTTCCTCGCGGCCATGGCCGCGCGCGGCATCTCGCTCTACCCCGAGCAGGAGGAGGCGGTGCTCGCGCTCTTTGACGGCCAGAACGTCATCCTCAACACCCCCACCGGTTCGGGCAAATCCCTCGTCGCCGCCGCGCTGCATTTCAAGGAACTCTGCGCCGGTCGCCAGTCGGTCTATACCTGCCCGATCAAGGCGCTGGTGAACGAGAAGTTCCTCAGCCTCTGCCGCGACTTTGGCCCGGAAACCGTCGGCATGATGACCGGCGACGCCTCCGTCAACCCGCAGGCCCCCGTGCTCTGCTGCACGGCCGAAATTCTCGCCAACATCGCCCTCGCCCGCGGCGACACCGCGCCCATCGGCGCGGTCATCATGGACG
>JAUPWC010000245.1 GCA_030916665.1 Verrucomicrobiota bacterium | reverse complement strand
GTTGATGGGCAGGTTCTCGCTCATGCGCTTGGAGATCCACTCGTTGCCCCAGACGGTGACGAGGACGCCGAGCACGCCGCCGGTCAGGGCGAGCAGCACGCTCTCGGTCAGCAGCGGCCGCAGCAGATGCCCGCGCGAGGCGCCGAGCGCCGCGCGGACGGCGAACTCGCGCCCGCGGGAGACGGCGCGCGCGAGCTGGAGGTTGGCGAGGTTGCCGCAGACGATCAGCAGCACGAAGCCGGCGAGGCAAAGCAGCATGACCGTGGAAATGCCGGTGCCCGGAGGAATCGTGGAGCCCTGCAGGCTGACGGCGTTGATGCCGTCTTCGCTCTGGTCGCGCGGACGGGTCTCGGCGAGGTTGGTGTAGATCGTGGCGAGCCGGGTGTTGAACTGTTCCAGCGTCAGGTCCGGGTTGCGGCGGCCCAGGATCTGGATGCTGACATCGTCGCGGTTGGCCTTTTCCTGTTCGGCGAGACCGAGCGGCCGGAAGGCGTCGCCGGGGCCCCAGAGCAGGATGTTGGAGAAATTTTCGGGCAGGACGCCGACAAGCGTGGTGGGCAGGCCGTCGATGGTGAAGGTCTTGCCCACGACGCCGGGATCGCCGCCAAAATGCGCCATCCACGAAGCGTAGCTGAGGATGATGACCTGGTTGCCGGGCTGATCCTCCTCCGGGGTGAACGTGCGGCCGTAGGCGGGCTTGACGCCGAGCACGTCGAAAAAGTCGGCGGAGACGCGGAGCGAGCTGAGGTTCACCGGGGTGCGGCCGGGCTGCGTGAGCGTGTAGCCCCACTGCCGGTAGGCGATGAGGCGGGCAAAATCAGCCGCCTCGCGCCGGAGGTCGGTGAAGGACGGCGCGCTGTGGTCGTTGCGCGGATTCTGCGGCGTGGTGCGGAAGACGCGCACGAGCTGCTCCTTCTCCGGATAAGGCAGCGGGCGCAGGATGAGGAGGTTCATCAGGCTGAACATCGAGGTGTTCAGGCCGATGCCCAGAGCCAGCGTGATCACGGCGATGAGCGTGTAGCCCGGTGATTTCAGGAGCTGGCGGAAAGCGAAGCGGAGATCGTGCATAAAAGTTTAAGGGGGAAGTTTAAGTTGAAGCAGTGTGGGGCGGTTTGGCTTGGTTACTTAAACTTCAACTTGGGACTTCAACTGGCGCGGCGTTATTCCGCGCGCAGCGCCACCATCGGGTCCACCTTCGTGGCGCGGCGGGCGGGGATGAGGGTGGCGATGACCGAGACGACGCTCAGCACGGCGAAGACCGAGAGGAAGGTGGCCGGGTCATGCGGCTTCACCTGGAACAGGAAATTTTGGATGCCGGCCGAGGCGAGCAGGGCGGCGGCGAGCGCGAGACCGAGCCCGAGCACCAGGCCGATGCCGAGCTGGATGAGTCCCTGCCGGAGGACCATCGAGAGGATGGTGCGGTTCTCCGCGCCCAGCGCCATGCGGATGCCGAATTCCTGGGTGCGCTGGTTGACGGAGAAGGAGGTGACGCCGTAGAGACCGACGGCCGCGAGGATGAGGGCGACCACGCCAAAGATCGTGAACATGGTCGCGATGATGCGGTTCTGGCCCAGCGTCTCGTCGAGCAGGCGCTGCGGGGTGCCGGCGAAATAGAGCGGAAGATTCTGGTCCACCCGTTGCAGCTCACGGCGGGTCATGGCCGCGGCGGTGTCGCCGGACTGGCCGCCGCGCGGGCGGACGACCACGGTGGCGAATTGCGGGGCGGGCAGCGCGGCGGGCAAGGGACCGAAGACGTTGGCGTAAAGCGGCACATAGAAACCCTCCTCGCCGAGCTGGGCGTTGTTGTTGAAGGGGGCGGTCATGCGCAGCGCGGGTGCCACGCCGACGATGGCGCGCCAGGGGCCGTAGGAATTATTGGCGCCGACCGTGCGGAAGCGGCGGCCGAGGGGGCTCTCGCCATTGAAGAATTTCTTCACGAACGCGGTGTTCACGATGGCGACGGGCAGTTTCAGGTCGTCGTCCTCGAGGGTGAAGTCGCGGCCCTCGATCAGCCCGTGTCCGACCGCGATGAAGAAGCCCTCGGAGACGTTCTCGAAGTTGGCCTGCGGCCGGTCGGTCTCCTTGGCGTAGGTGCGGCCCTCGATCTCGATGGCGCCGTTGCCGGAAAAAGTCATGCGGAAGCGCGAGCTGATGGCGGCGGCTCCGACCTCGGGGCTGGAACGGAGTTGGCGGAGCAGGCGGTCGAAGAACTGGCGCTTGGCCTGCGGCGTGGGGTAGTCGGCCTCGAAGAGCCCGAGACGCGCGGAATAGACCGAGCCGGTGTCGTAGCCGTAGTCGATGGTCTGCTGGCGCAGGATGGACTTCAGCTGGAGCAGCGAGCCGACCAGCAGGATGCTGGTGACAAGGATCTGGAGGACCACCAGTCCGCGGGTGAGCAGGGTGGTGAGGCGGCCGGTGTTGCCGCGGCCGGACTCCTTGAGCACGTCGGCCGCGCTGGCGCGTGAAGCCAGCCAGGCCGGGATGAGCCCCGAGCCGAGGGCGGCGAGCATCGTGGCGCCGACGGTGAAGGCGAGCACCTGCCCGTCGATGGTGAACACGATCCAGTAGGGCAGCGGGAAGGGCAGGGCGGCGGTCGCGTCGGTCAGCAGCCGCACGCTCCAGACCGAGGCGCCCACGCCGAGCAGGGCGCCGAGGATGGCGAGCAGCAGGCTCTCGGTGAGCATCTGGCGGATGAGGCGGATGCGCGTGGCGCCGAGCGAGGAGCGGATGGCGAGTTCCTTGGCGCGCAGGGTGGCACGGGCGAACTGCATGTTCATCACGTTGACGCAGGCGATCAACAGCACGCCGACGCAGAAGGCGAGCATGGTGAACATGAGGCCGCGGAGCTGCGGGCCGGTGAAATTGTTGATGAGCGGCTGCACGCGGGCGGCGGACACGTCCTTGTTGGTGTCGGGGTTGGCGCGCGCGAGGTTGCCGGCGATGCCCGTGAACTCGGCGGTCGCCTGCTCCAGGGTCACGTCGGGGCGGAGCCGGCCGAGGATCGCAATGTTGTTCGCGGCCTGGTCGTTGCGGGGACGGACCGGAAACTCGTTGTAGAGCGGCAGCCAGATCTGCTCGTTGACCGGGAAGTTGAAGCGCGGCGGCATCACGCCGATGATGGTGGCGCTGCGGCCGTTGATGCGGACAGGCTCGCCGACGATGTCGGGATTGCGCCCGTAGTCGCGCTCCCAGAGCGCATAGCTGATGAGGGTGACGCGTTCCGCGCCGGGCTGGTTGTCGGCGGCGGTGAAGTTGCGGCCCATGACGGGCTCGACGCCCAGGATCGGGAAGAAATGCTCGGTCACGTAGGCGCCCGTGTAGCGCTGGGGCGTGCCGCGGTAGGTGACGTTGACCGTCGAGCCGTTCATGTAGCCGGCCATCGCCGAGAAGGCCGACTGCGCGGCGCGCATGTCCTCGTAATCCAGGGCGGTGACGCGGCCGTTGAAGTTGTTGGCGTTGGGCTGCGCGGGGTCCACCAGCTGGACATCCATGAGCTGATGGCTGTCGGGAAAGGAGAAGCCGCGCAGCACGGCGGCGTTGACGACGGTGAACTGGGTGGTGACGGCGCAGATCCCGAGCGCCAGCACGAAGACGGCGAGGGCGCAGAAGGATTTCTCCTTGCGCAGGACGCGGAGGCCGATGCGCAGGTCCTGGAGAAAGGTTTCAGCGATCATGCGTCGGGAGGAGCTGGGGAACGAGGAGCCAGACGCGCAGCGCGGCACGCGGCCAGGCGGACTGACGGCGTTCGGTCGCCGCCGGTGATGCGGGGGCGGTTGCGGCGGCAGCCAGCGCCGGAGCGGCCGACGTCACGCAGGCGTGGCTGCCAAAATGAATTCCGCCCAGCGCCAGCCCGCCCGCGAACATCGCCAGCAGGATTGCGCGCGGCAGCCGGCGATGCAGAAAAGGGCGTTGAGGTTGAAGGCTCATGGCGGATCAGGTCAGGAGCAGGACGAGCGAGGCGATGAAGCTGGCCGCAGTCGCCAGAGCGATGCCGAGCGTGAGACAGACGGTTGTGTGGACCCGATAGTGCAGGGTGTGTGATGCCAGCAGCATGCGCTCACCCTTGCATCACGCATGCCAAGGCTTCGCGCCGTTGCTACGCGTTCAATGGCAGCCAATAACGAAATGTGGGTTCCGGCGCAGGAGGATCAATTGCCCTGAAACCGAAATCGCGCCGTCCCGAATCTGGGATACCGGAGGAAGGCGGGCGCGGTCGATTTTGATTTCCGCCCGAGCAGATTTTCTCTCGAGAAGGCCACGAAGGAGGCGAAGGACCGACCCACATAACCCTGCTTTGTGTGGGCAGCGTGCTTGCACGCGCTGCCTTTTGCCCGGAGCGCGACCAAGGTCGCTGGCCCACGACAAACCCGGAGCGCGATATGGGGATGGGCTCTTACGGCCTGGGGCCGGAACAGCCTGTCCTCAGCCTTTCGTGTCGTCCGTCGCTTCGACCGCCCAGACGACGAGCCAGCCGCTCTCCTTGTCCACGTAAACCAGGGTGGACGCAGCGGGGTCGCCGGCTTCCACGAATTCGGCGCGGGCTTCGAGCGGACTGGCCGGAAGCGGCTCGCCCGAGCGGGGCAGCAGGGCGATCGCCAGCGCCGCCGCGGCGGCGATCGGCGCACCAAACCAGATCAGCGGTGCGAGCGGACGTTTCTTCGCGCGCCGGGCCGGAGCATGCAGGCGGGCCTGGAGTTCGCGCCAGGCTTCGTCGGCGTCGGGCGCGGGGACTTCAGCGAGACCGGATTTGTAGGCACGCAGGGCGGTGGCGAGATCGGCGCGGAGCTTCGCGCAGGCCGGGCAGGCCGCGACATGGTCCGAGAGGGCGGCGAGCTGCGGTTTGGTCAGCGCGCCGTCCCGTTCGGCCAGAATCAGGGATTCGTTGTCGCGGCAGTTCATGAGGGAGGGATCAGGATATTTAACCACAGATGAACACGGATTGTCACAGAATAGATATGAGGCAGCTCGGTATCCGTGTCCATCTGTGTAATCTGTGGTTGAAGGGCCTTGGGGATTGAATC
>JAUPWC010000244.1 GCA_030916665.1 Verrucomicrobiota bacterium | reverse complement strand
GCGCCGGGCAAGTCTCCGCTGCGGCCAACGTAGGCAGCGGAGGCGGGGCCGGTCGCGGCATCCCACGGGCAAGCGGCGGCACCGGTACAGCACGCCCACCGCGCAAAGCCGGGCCCGACCCCCTCGACAAGGCCATCCGCGCCGCCAACGTCGGCGAGGCCGGGCGCGCTGGACTCGCCGCCGGGTCGCAGGCCATCAACGCAGCCACCGCCGCGCTCGGCCCCCTCGCGTCCAAAGCCGACATCGCCAAGGCCAAGATCGCCGACCTCACCGCGCAGGTCGAGCGCAACCGCAAGGAGATGGCGGACCTCAAGCGCCAGACCATCGAGACCGGCGACTCGGAGGGCAAACTCGCCGCTCGCTCCGCTGGCCTCGCCGCCGCGAACAAGGACGTGGCCATCTCGCTCACGCAGGCCAAGCGCGGGCTATCCGAAGTCCGCGGCGGCCTCATCGACAACATCAAGGCCGCCGCCGACCTGTCCGCCAGGTTCGGCGTACTGAAGGTCGCCGCCGGCAACATGCTGTCCTCGGCGGTGCAAGGCATCGGCGGCAAGGTCATCGACGGCCTCAAAGGCGCCACCGGGGCCGCCGTCGACTTCGAGTCCAGCCTCGTCGGCATCAGCAAGGTCGCCCGCGGAACCGACGACACCGCCGAGGGCTTCGCCCGCATCAAGGACGGCATCAAGGCCACGAGTAAGGAGCTCGGCGTCCTGCCGACCGAGGTCTCAGACCTCACCGCGCAACTCGCCCCCGCGTTCTCCGGCGTCAAGGAAGGCGCATCCGACACCGCCGTCGACATCGTGGCCCTCGCCAACGACGTGACCAAGATCGGCGTCGCATGGGACATCACCGGCAAGGAGGCGGGCAAGTCGTTCGCCGAAATCTCCTCGGGCCTGCAACTCACGACCGACCAGACCAAGTCGCTGTTCGGCGGAATCAACGAGATCGGCAACCAACTCGGCGTGAACGCGGCGACGCTTGCCGAGTCGGTCCAGCGCTCGGCGGGTGTGCTCAAGGGCGCCAACATCTCCGGCGAAACCGGCGCAGCCCTGAACGCGGTCCTCATCAAGACGGGCAGCAGCGCCGAGGTTGCGGCGACCGGCGTGCGCACCTTCATCGGCCGCCTCGGCGCCGGCGAGACCAAGGGCCAACTCAAAGCCTTCAAGGCGCTGAACATCGACATGGTCGAGCTGCGCAAGAACATGGCGAACGGAGGCGCCGAGCAGGAGATCAAGAAGGTCGTCGATGCGCTCGCAGGTCTCAAGAACGAGGAGCGCCTCGGGGTACTCGCCGAGATGTTCGGCACCGAGTCCATCGGCAGCATCGGCGCCGCCGCGACCGCTACCGACCTGCTCGCCACGTCCATGCAAATCATGGGCGACAAGACCGCGGCCACGACCTCTGTGCAAAAGGAGTTTGACCGCGTCCAGCAGACGAGCAAGGCGAAGATCGCCGCGCTCAAGGCGAACATCGAGGTCCTCGCCATCGAGTTCGGCGAGAGGCTGCTGCCCTACATCAACAAGTTGGTCGAGTTCCTGACGAGCAAGGAGGGACAGGAGTGGGGAGCGAAGGCCGTCGAGAAGGCGGTCGCAGTGGTAACCGGCCTCGCCGATGCGCTCGGGTTCGTCGGCGGCATCATCTCCGGCCTCATCGAGACCTTCGGCGGGCTTGGCATCGCGGTGGCGGGTGTGGGCATCGCGGCGGCTGGGATGGTAGGGCCGTTCGGCATGGCGCTAGCAGCCGGCGTTGCCGCTGGAGCCGGGATTGCGGCCGCATTCATGGAAGCCAAGCGCGCCATGTTCGGCATGTCAGCGGAAGACCTGCAGCGTGAACTTTTGAACAAGGCGGCGGACATCAGGCACGCCGAGCATGAGGCAGAGATGAAGGCGGCGAACGAGTCGCTCGCCGCGGACCAGGCTGGCCAGGACGCGCACACGAAGAACCGGGCGCGCGCCGAGGAGTTGGCCAAGCAGTACGAGGACGCCGAACTTGCGCGCATGGGGAAGAATGCGAGCGAGGCGGACAAACTCGCGGCGTTTCGCAAGTCGCGGCAACTGGCCTCGGCGGTGGAGGGCAACTCGCGCCTGCTCGGCGGTGGGACCGAGGAAGACCGACTCGCGGCGCTGGAGAAGTACGTCGCCGAGAAGGTCGGTCCTGCGAAGTCCTCGGCGCCCGAGAAGGCAAAGCGCGGCGGAGGTGGCCACGGTGGGGGTGGCCACGGGCACAAGGCGACCAAGATGGACAAGGCGCTCGCAACGCTTGACCCGTCGCTATCCGGCATCCTGACGCGCGGCGGAGAGACCGACGAGGGCGGGGACTTCAAGGTCGCTGACAACGTGCTCGACCGGGCGGTGTTCGGGCGAGTGACGAAGGGCCGCGGCGGTGGCGAGTCGGCGAGCATCGGACCCGGGCCGAACATCACGAACGACAACCGGGTCACGAACATCACGACCAACGTTAACCAGGTCTTCCCCGCCGAGCGCGGGATGGATGGCCGCGTCGCCGCCGCTGGTCGTGCGGGCGGCGAGCGGGCGGCGATGGCGGTGAACAGCACTGCCAAGCAGGCGGTCAACGCGGGCGGGACGATTCGCTAAATCATCCCGGGCCCCGGGACTGGCCCGGCGCATGGGCGGCAGGCTTGTCGCCGTTCGCCGTCCACTCGCGCATCGCCTTGCGCCACGCCTCGGGGTCGGAGCCGAGGTCGCGGGCGACGAGGATGGCTTCCTTATCGATGCCGTACCATGTTGCGACATCCTTGGCCAAGGTCCCTGGATATTTGCCAGACAGTATGTCCTCGATGTCCTGGTCGTCGGGCCCAAACATGCCCCCGGTCTGGCCGCCGACTGCCATCCAGAATTGGCCTCCGCCGTAGTACAGGCATCCATCCTCGACCTCGGTCCACGGCACCACGTCGCCGGGCTGCGGGCGGGCTTCGGCCATCGTCTGTGGCTTGCTCAGCGGTGCATCCTCCCGCATCGCGGCGATCATGCGGTCGACCTGCGCGCGGAGGCGGGTGTTCTCGGCGTGCATGCGAGAGTGACGCTCGGCGAAGGCGCTGGCATGGTCCACGAGGTTGCCGCCCTCGGGCACCTTGAGGATGTCGCGGAGCGCGTGGATGTCGGCGAGGGCCCGGTCGCGGCCTTGGCGAACAAAATTCAAATTCTCGGCCTGCATGGACGCGGCGGACATGATGCCGATGCCGTTGGACGCAGAGAGCGTCTCGCGGAGGATGGCGAGCGCGTCGAGGATGTCCGCGCCGG
>JAUPWC010000243.1 GCA_030916665.1 Verrucomicrobiota bacterium | reverse complement strand
TGGCGACCGCCACCACCCTTCGACTTGCCCTGACCACCACCGTTGGGGTGGTCGACGGGGTTCATAGCGACGCCGCGCACGCGCGGTCGCTTACCGAGCCAGCGGTTGCGGCCGGCCTTGCCGAGCTTGCGTTTGCCGTGGTCTTCGTTGCCGACCTCACCGATGGTGGCGCGGCAGTTGGCGTTGACGAGGCGGGTCTCACCGGAAGACAGCTTGAGCTGCGCCATGCCGTTTTCGACGGTGACGAGTTCAACCGAGGTGCCGGCCGAACGGGCAAGCTGCGCACCGCGACCCGGCAGCAGCTCGACGGCATGCAGCTTGGTGGCGGCCGGAATCACGGACAGCGGAAAACTGTTGCCGGGGCGGAAGTCGTTGCTGTCGGTCTTCATCGCCGAGTAGATGGAATCGCCGACCTTCAGGTCCTTGGGCGCAAGGATGTAGGTCTTTTCACCGTTAGCATAGGCCAGAAGGGCGAGCAAGGCGCTGCGGTTGGGATCGTATTCGATCGCCTGAACCTTGGCGGGCATGTCGAGACGGGCGCGCCGGAAGTCGATGATGCGGTAAAGCTTCTTGTGACCGCCGCCACGACGGCGGGACGTGGTTCGTCCGTTGAAATTGCGGCCGCCAGTCCGGTTCTTGTTTTCAACCAGCGAACGCTCGGGGCGCTTGTCGGTGATCTCAGACGGACGATTCAGGGTGGTGAACCGCAGGGCGGGCGTGAGGGGGCGGAAGGATTTGAGAGCCATGGTGGGTTGTCTCCGGGTGCGATCAGGCGGTGAGCTCGATCTTGTCGCCGGCCTTCAGCGTGACGATGGCACGCTTGCTGTCGGATTTGGTGATCGGGCGGCCCTGGCGGGAACGCTTCGGCTTGCCCTTGCGGTTCTGGATGTTCACGCGCGTGACGGTGACCTTGAAGGTCTGCTCGACGGCTTCGCGAACGGTGAACTTGGTCGCCCCGGGATACACCTCAAAGGTGTATTGGCCGAAGTTGGAGGAAAGCTTGTTGGACTTTTCCGTCAGGCGGATGGTTTTGAGGATCTTGTCGGCGTTGATCATGACTGGCCTCCGTTGGCGCGGGCGATGATGGTCTCGAGAGCCTTGCTGGACACGACGATCTTGCCGTATTGGACGAGATCGAGGGTGTTGAGTTTGGCGGCCTCCTGCAGGGTGACCCGGGCGAGATTGCGCGCGGCGCGATTGGCCTCGGCGGTGAAGGGGGCGTCCACGATCAGCACCTTGCCCTTGGGGGCGATGCGGCTGATCACAGAGTTGATGGCCTTGGTCTTGGCGTCCTTGGCGACGAAGGACTCGATGACGCTGACGTCACCGGCCGTGGCGCGGTCGAACAAGGCGCGGCTGAAGGCGAGGGCCTTCACCTTGCCGTTGATCTTCTTGGAATAGTCGCGGGGCTTGGGGCCGAACACGACACCACCACCGGACCAGAGCGGAGAGCGAGAGGAACCGGCGCGAGCGCGGCCCGTGCCCTTCTGGTTCCACGGCTTCTTGCCGCCGCCGCGGACTTCGCCGCGGGTCTTGGTGGAGTGCGTGCCAAGGCGGGCGTTGGCCTTGTGGGCCACGACGACTTCCTTGACGGCTTGGACGCCCTTGTCTCCCTCGAAAACGGGGAGGTTGAACTCCTGCTCGGAGCTCTTGGATGCGTCAGATGTGAAGACGGTGAGTTTCATGTGCGTTCAGTCTCCGGGTTAGGCTTTCTTCGCCTTCTTGGCGCCGCGCACGAGCTCGGTGTCGCCATTGGCGCCGGGGATGGCTCCCTTGACGAGGAGCAGATTCTTGTCGGCCAGAACCTTCACCACGCGAAGGTTCTGGACGGTGCGTCGGTCGGTGCCCATGTGACCGGGCATCGCCTGGTTCTTCCACGAGCGGCCGGGAGTCTGGCGCATGCCGATCGAGCCGATGCGGCGGTGGAACATGGAGCCGTGGGCGGCGGGACCGCCGGCGGCGCCGTGCTTCTTGACGACGCCCTGGAAGCCCTTGCCCTTCGAGATGCCGATGACATCAATCATCTGGCCCTCGGTGAAGGCGGTCACGGTGACAACGTCACCGGCCTTGAGCGTGGGAGCCTCGGTGAGACGGACTTCGCTCAGCTCACGGGGAGTGGCGGCGAGGCCGGCTTTCTTGGCGTGATTGGCTTCGGCCTTGGTGGCGTTCTTCGCCTTGAGGGCACCGAAACCGAGTTGAACGGCATTGTAACCGTCGGTGGCGACGGTCTTGACCTGGACGACCGGGCAAGGGCCGGCTTCGACCACGGTGACAGGCACGAGCACGTTCTGTGCGTCGTAGACCTGCGTCATGCCGATTTTTTTACCTAGGAGTGTAGCGATCATGGGCTAAGCGGTAGGTGGCGCGGGGCGCCGTTTGGTTTAGACCTACTTTAGCAAGGGCCGGGGTTGAGCCGGCTGGCTGCTAAGCTGGTATGTGGGTTGGAAAATTTTAGACGTTGATGGTGATATCCACGCCGGAGGGCAGGTTCAGCTTCTTGAGTTCGTCCACCGTCTGGGCGGTGGGCTCAAGGATGTCGATAAGGCGCTTGTGCGTGCGGCTCTCGAACTGCTCCATGGACTTTTTATCCACGTGCGGAGAGCGGTTGACGGAAAGCTTTTCGATGCGGGTCGGCAGCGGGATGGGACCCGAGACGCGTGCGCCGGAGCGCTTGGCGGTTTCGACGATTTCCGAGGCCGACTGGTCGATCACGCGATAGTCGAAGCCTTGGAGTTTGATGCGAATGCGTTGGCCTTTCATGGCGGTATAAAGAACGTGGTTAAGAAATCAGGTGCGAGCAGGGGCCTTGGACGAAGACTCGACAATCTTGGTGAGCTGCGAGTTCGGAACCTGCGAGAAATGCGAAGGCGTGATGGAGGCGCTGGCACGACCCTTCGAGAGGGAGCGGATGTCGGTGACGTAGCCGAAGAGCAGCTCAAGCGGGATGTGGGCCGAGATGATGCACGCGCCGCTCTTGTTATCCATACCCTGAATCTGGCCGCGACGACGGTTGATGTCACCCATGAGATCGCCCTGGTATTCCTCGGGCGTGGTCACCTCGACACCCATGATGGGCTCGAGAAGGATCGGACCGGCCTGCTTCATCGCCTCCTTGAAGGCAAAGATGCCGGCCATCTTGAAGGCCATTTCCGACGAATCGACCTCGTGGAAAGAACCGTCCACGATGCGCACGATGGCGTCCACGACAGGATAACCGGCGACGACGCCGTTGTTGGCACCTTCGAGCAGTCCGTCCGTGGCGGGCTTAATGAATTCCTTCGGGATGGAACCGCCGACGGTCTCGTTGATGACCTCGACGCCCTTGCCCTTCTCGTTAGGCTCCATCTTGATGACAACATGGCCGTATTGGCCCTTACCGCCCGACTGGCGGATGAACTTGCCCTCACCCTCGGCGGCCTTGGTGATGGTCTCGCGATAGGCGATCTGGGGCTTGCCGGAAGTGGCCTCGACCTTGAACTCGCGCTTCATGCGGTCGATGATGATTTCCAAGTGAAGCTCACCCATGCCGGCGAGAATGGTCTGGCCGGTGTCCTGGTCGGTCTTGACGCGGAGCGTCGGATCCTCGGCGACGAGACGCTGCAGCGCCACACCGAGCTTTTCCTGGTCACCTTTGGAATTCGGCTCGATGGACATCGAGATGACGGGTTCCGGGAAGGAGGGCGGCTCAAGGCGGATGTCGAAATCCTCGTCGCACAGCGTGTCGCCGGTGATGACATCCTTGACACCGACGACGGCGCAAATGTCACCCGCGTAGGCGACCTCGATTTCCTCGCGCTCAATGGCGCGCATCAGCACGAGGCGGGAAACACGCTCCGAGCGGCGGGTGCGGGGATTGTAGAGGGACATGCCGCGCGGCAGCTGGCCGGTATAGACGCGGAAGAAAACGAGGCGACCGACGAACGGATCGTTCCAGAGCTTGAACGCCAGACCGGCCATCTTGGCCTTGTCGTCAACCACGGCAGCGACTTCCTTGCCATCGCTGTCCTGACCCACCATCGGGGGAACGTCGATCGGGTTCGGAAGGTAATTGACCACGCAGTCGAGCAGGCGCTGCACGCCCTTCTTTTTGAAGGCAGACCCGGGGATGACGCCGGTGAACTTGAGCGAGATCGTGGCCTTGCGCACAGCGAGCATGAGCTCAGGAACGGTGATCTCCTCGCCACCGAGGTATTTCTCGGCGATAACGTCGTCAAAGTCAGAAACTGCCTCGATGAGCTTGTCGCGGTATTCCTTGGCCTGGTCGGCCATTTCCGCCGGTATCGGCAACGTCTTCGGGTTCATGCCCAGCTGGTCCTTCGGGTCTTCCTCGAAGGAGTAGGCCACATTCTGCACGAGATCGATCAGGCCGGAGAAATTCTCCTCCTTGCCAATCGGCAGAAAAATGGGATGGGCGTTGGCCTTGAGCTTGTCGCGCATCTCGGTGACGGCGCGGAAGAAATCGGCACCGGTGCGGTCCATCTTGTTGATGAAGGCCACGCGCGGCACGCGGTATTTGTTGGCCTGGCGCCAGACGGTCTCGGACTGGGGCTGCACACCGGCAACGGCACAGAACACGGCGACGGCGCCGTCGAGCACGCGGAGCGAGCGCTCCACCTCGGCCGTGAAGTCCACATGCCCGGGGGTGTCGATGATGTTGATGCGCTGCTTGATTCCCTTCCAAGGACCCCATGAGGCGTTCCAAGCGCAGGAGATGGCGGCGGCGGTGATCGTGATGCCGCGCTCGCGTTCCTGCTCCATCCAGTCAGTCACGGTGGTACCCTCGTGGAC
>JAUPWC010000242.1 GCA_030916665.1 Verrucomicrobiota bacterium | reverse complement strand
CCGACGCCCTCAAGGCCGCCGGCGGACGCGAGTTCACCGCCGAGACCCTCGCCGCCCTCCTCAACCAGCCCGAGAAGACCGAACTGGTCTTCAAGCTCCTGGAGCACCTCGCCGCCAACCCGGCCGGACACGTAAAAAAGACCGTCCGCAAGCCCTGGCACGATTCAACCTACGCCTGGCAGGAATGACGCAATCCGTTCACCACGGAACACACCAAATACACGAAAAGTCCCATTCATTCTGGGAAATCAGGGAACAGTCCCCTCATTTCGTGTCTTTCGTGTATTTCGTGGTGAACTCCCCTGCCCTAAACGACAGTTGCAGACCGGCCCGATAATCCTAAGGTCCCCTTCAGACATGCCCTCCTCCCGCAAAACTCTCTTTGCTTTGCTGCTGCTCACCCTCTCGCTGCTCGGCTTCTCCGGTTGCGTCGATCCCAAGCAGGATTCGTCCATCCCGTGGAACCGGCCCGCCACCTGGGAAGGCCGCATTCCCGGCATGGGTCAGTAAGCCGGTCCTGAACGCGGCCGACCCCGCGCCAGCATGACCGCCCCGGCCGCCAACGCGTCGCTGACGCCCCAGCCCGGCCACCTCTACGTGGTGGCCACGCCGATCGGCAACCTCGCCGATCTCACCGAGCGCGCCCGCGCCATCCTCGGCGCCGTTGACCTCGTCGCCTGCGAGGACACCCGCACGACCGGCGCGATGCTCACCCGCCTCGGTCTGCATCGCGAACTCGTCCCCTATCACGACCACAACGAGACCGAGGCCGCCGACCGCCTCGCCGACGCCCTCGCCGCCGGCAAATCCGTCGCCGTGGTCAGCGACGCCGGCACCCCCGGCCTGAGCGATCCCGGTTTTCGTGTCGTCCGCGCCTGCCGCCGCCGCGGCCTGCCCGTCGTCCCCGTGCCCGGCGCCAGCGCCCTCGTGGCCGTCCTCTCCGCCGCCGGACTGCCGACCAACGGTTTCCTCTTCGCCGGCTTCCTTCCGCCCAAGTCCGCCGCGCGCATCGCTTTCCTGAACAAATACCGCGACTTCGACTACACGCTGGCGCTCTACGAAAGCTGCCACCGCATCGACAAGTTCGCCGCCGAGATCGTCGAGACCCTCGGCCCCGACCGCGTCGTCTGCATCGCCAAGGAAGTCACCAAGCTCCACGAGACCTTCCACCTCGGCCTCGCCGCCGACGTGCTCGCCAAACTCACCGCCGGCAGCCTCAAAGGCGAGTTCGTCGTCCTCATCGCCCCGAAGGATTTCACGTTGTGAGAGGTAGGCACCACGAGGCCGACCTGCGGGACAATATCGTCCAACCTGCCGGCCACAGGACATTTGCCTTCCCACCAAAACCTCGACGCGCGATGCACCTTTCGCCCAAGCTGCTGTCTGCATCGCCGTGAGAAATTTGCTCCTTTCCCTTTTGCTGCCCGGCCTCGCTTTTGCCGCACCTTTCGTCGCCATCCGGGACGGTGAAAGCCTCACCTACAAGGTCAGTTTCGCCGTTTTCAGCCATGCCGGCGACATCGAGATTTCCGGCGCCCACGCCAAGGAAATCTCCGACCGCATCGCCGTGACGGTGGACACCCGCTCGCGCGGCTTTGTGCGCGGGCTCTACGAGTTCGACAACAAGGCCGTGGCCGACATCGAGCTTTCGAGCGGCCGGCTCCTGCGCGTGATCGAGAGCGGCGCCGACCCGAAGCGCCCGATCGACAGCGAATTTTCCATCGACTACGCGAAGCGCACCGCGTCCTTCACCGACCGCGTGCGCACCGAGCGCAGCAGCCAGCTGATCCTCCCCGAGGGCGGCGACCCGATCGACCTGATCAGCGCGCTCGTGCAGACCCGCGACTGGAACCTCAAGCCCGGCGAGAAGCGCGACCTCGTCGTCCAGTTCGGCCGCGATTTCTACCCGATCTCGATCCAAGCCGAGGGTTACGAGGAGGTCCGCACCCCGCTCGGCAAGTATCGCGCGCTGGTCCTCGTGCCCAAAATGGAGAAGAACCCCAAGGGCCTCTTCAAGCGCGGCGGCGAGGTGAAGGTCTGGATCGCCCAAGACGGTTCGCGCCTGCCCGTGAAGATGCAGCTCAAGCTGAACTTCGGAGCCGCCACGCTCCTGCTCAGCAAATATCAGCCGCCGAAGGATTGATTGTCGGCAGGGGTTCCACCCAGAACCGCCATGGCTTGGCCGACCAGACCGGGCCGGCGTAATCCACGCCGATACGCGGGCCAGATTTTATCGTGCCTCGAGCGAGCACAAGTCCGTGATCCTCCAGATGCAGGCCGCTCGCCGGCTCGGCCAGGGTGCCGTTCAGCTTGCGGCCGATGGCCAGCCGCTTCGTCAGCCGGCCGGGTCCCCTGACCGACTCCAAACCGCGAATCAGCACCGCCGCAGGGTGGTCGGCAGGGCCGGTGACGAGGTTCAGCATTTCATGAATTCCATAGCACAGGTAAACATACCAACAGCCGCCGGTCCGATACATCACCTCGGTGCGAGCCGTGCGTCCCTTGCTCGCATGGCAGGCGAGGTCGCTCTCGCCATGGTAAGCCTCGACCTCGGTGATGACCTGTTCCTCGCGGCTTCCGCTTCGTGTGCGGACTAACACCTTGCCCAACAGCCACCTCGCCAAGGTCACGGTATTTCGGCCCTGAAGCTCGATCGGTGAGATGAGACGCGGCTTGGACATCGGTTGTTTTATCAAAATGCAGCTCGCAAGCGGATGCATGCCACGCAAAATTTGCACGTTCGTCGCGATTTCGTGCGAAGCGTAAATAAAGCCTTGATTACCCCAACCCGACTCCCCTTATTTCGCCCCTTTGAATTTATGAAAGCCACTATCAAAACACAGGGGAAGCAGTTCTCGGTCAGCGAGGGCGAT
>JAUPWC010000241.1 GCA_030916665.1 Verrucomicrobiota bacterium | reverse complement strand
GCGCAGCGTGGATCGTGATCCTGGTGAAGTGTGCGGTCGTGTGGTGGGCCATGAACCACTGGCACGTGCCGATCGCTCCCGCCTGGGTGATCGTGCCTACGTTGCTGCTGGCCGCTCTCGCCACCGTGCTCTGGATCGCGCCTCACGCGGATTGAGCCGTCGCTCACCTGCTGGCCCGTCACCGGCCTCAGTCTAGGGCCGGGTGGCACTTTGCGCGACCCCAGCCGTGATTCGAGCGAAGTTTTTCCGAGATTCTTCTTGCGGGTGGAACAGACGTGCCGATCAGTAGGGGAGTTCGATGTCAGGTCGTCAGATGCACGGTCAGGATCGTGATTTGAGTCAGACAGGAAGACAGCGACAGATTCCCGGTTAGCGATACATCGCAAGAAGCCAGGTCAGGCCAGCTTCAGGGACAGTGTCAGGATTCGTCGGGGAGCATGCACGCGGCGTCGGCTGCGTGCGGTTCCCCATGCAGGGCCGTTATCCGTCCAAGCGAGCAACCACCACCGCAAACAGGAGATACCCGCCATGAACATCCACCACCTTCTTCATCAACGCGACGCCCTGCTCCGGCAGGCGCGTCTGGCCAACGTCGCCTATGCCTACCAACGGATGGGTGAATTTGCCGGGAGGATCGCCCGCGCGCGCTTGTGCGGGGCGGTCGCCCTGCGGGCGGGCGACCCGACCGACGGGCTCCCGTGGCCCGGGTTGTCGGTGATCGACGTCAGCCCGGCTGTGTTGGAGGAGCATTTTCTCGACGAGGAGCTGGTCGAGCTCACCGACATCTTGGTGTTTCTCGGGGAAGAGGTGGGGTCTGAGGGACTCACCCTGCGCTTGGAGGAACTGGCGGAACGTTTCCTGCCGCAATTGCGCCGGGAACTGGCCGCCGCCGCCATCAGGCTTGAGGGGGACGGCCGGGCGGGGATTGCCTCGGGTTCGTCCGGTGAACAAGCACCCTGAGTCGAGGCCGTGGACTTCGTGCCCCAATGTGACGGAAGTCGTTACATTGGGATGCTTGTCGTGGCGTGTCCGGGGCGCACGATGAGCTCATGCAGATCTATCTCATCAGGCACGCGCATGCCGTGGACGGCGAGGACGACGCGGCCCGGCCTCTGAGCGAAAAGGGCCGGCGACAGATCCGGGCCATGGCGCGGTTTCTCCGCGGAAGCGGCCGCCTGCAGGCGCGCCAATTCTGGCACAGCCCGCTGGTGCGCGCCGCCCACACGGCCAGATTGCTCGATGCGGCGATGAGGCTGAAGGCGCGGCTGGCCGAGACCTCCGGGCTGGAGCCAGCGGCGGATCCGGCGGTGCTCGCGCGGCGGCTGCGGAACCTGCGGCGTCCCGTGGCGGTGGTGGGGCATGAACCGCACCTGAGTGCGCTTGCAACGCTGCTGCTCCTGGGCCGTGCCGCTCCGCCGGTGATCGTGCTCAAGAAGTGTGCGGTGGCGGCCCTGGAGCGGAAGAACGGACGCTGGGCCCTGCGCTGGCAGGTCTCGCCCAAGGATATTCCGTGAATCAGCCCGTCCGGCGACGAAGCAGCACCCACTCGACGAAAAGCAGGTTTGGCACCCAGCAGAGCCAAGCCTGCACCGGGTAGAAATCCTCGAAGGCGAAGCCGGCGGCGAAGAACAGCGGCATGTAGAGCCGCAGCGTCACCGCCGCGAAGGTCAGGGCGAAACTGCGCACCGCCCAGCGTTCATGCGCCTCGAAATCCCGACGGCGGGCCGCGTTGATCGCGGCCAGCGCGGTCCAGAGCCAGACCAGCGCCAGCATGCCGAATCCGACCCGCGCCACGAGACCGCCGTAGGCGATGAACGCCGTGCAAAAACCCGCGAGGCCTCCGCCGATGACGCCGATAAAATACAGGTAGCCGAGCCAGCGGTGCAGCCGTCGTCGGGCGCGCAGTCCCGGGAAAAATTGCAAGGGACCGAGGGCGAGCGCGAAGGCGGAGAACGCCACATGCGTCACGATCCGGCCCGGGTGCTCTTCGTAGGCGGCCTTCATGGCGGGGTGGACCGACGCTCCCGGCGGGAGCACGAGGTAGGCGTAGAGGCCGTAACCGGTCACACCCACCGAGAGGAGCAGGATGAACCAGCGCGCGAATGATTTCATGGCAGAAAGGGACCGGAAGAGTCGCAATTTTCCTCAGGCGGACGTCCTGGACTGCGGCTTTTCCCGTTCGCCGTTGAGGGATTGAGTGGTGAAGTTCACGGCGCGTCTGACCGGGTGGCCGTTGATCGTGCGGGCATGCGGGCATCACGCCGCCAGGGCGGTGCCGAGTCAAAGGGACAGTTGGGTCCGCCCATGGCTCGATGGTTGCCATGGTCTGCGCGGAGTCGTTTTCTGGCGGGGTGCTCCGCATCCTGTCCGACCTGCATTGCTACGACGCGCGCACCCAGGTGCGCGACCTGTCGCAGCTGGAGCCTCTGCTCGAGGGTGTGGGGACGCTGGTGTTAAACGGCGACAGTTGCGAAATGCGCCGCGACATCACGAGCGACCAGGTCGGGGCCTTGCGAGCGTTCTTCCGGGAGCGGGTGCCGGCGGTGACGTTCATCACGGGCAATCACGATCCCGACATCAGCGAAACGCATGAACTGCTGATGGCCGATGGGCGCGTGTGGGTGACGCACGGGGATATTTTTCTGGAAGGGCTCACGCCATGGAGCCGGCGCGCGGAGCAGCTTCGGCATTTGCAGCAAGCGCAGATGACCGGCGGACCCGCCTGGGCGGAACTCGGAGCGGAGGCGCGCTTGCAGATCGCCCGGGCGGTGGCCCGGGCGGAAGAGGATCTGCCCGACTACGTGACCGGTGGCTGGCGGGCGAACGCACGCTGGGTCGGGCGCACCTTCTTCCCGCCCAGACAGGTTATCGCCATGTTGCGGGCATGGCGAGATTTGCCGGGGTTGGCTGCTCGTCTGGCTGTGGCGCAACGTCCTTCCGCGCAGGTGGTGGTGACCGGCCATGTGCATTTCCCGGGAGTGTGGCGGCACAAGCGCGGTCCCGTGGTCGTCAACACGGGATCGTTCTTCCAGCCGCTGGGCGGCAATCTCGTGGATGTGTTCCCGGATCGGGTGGAGGTGCGACGGATTGGTCGCATCGGCAACGCGTTCACTCCCGGGCGCCTGCTGGCGGAGATCCCGCTTTCGGCCCAAATCGCGCGCCGGGAACATCAGGGCGACACGTAGCTCGCGATGCGCCGGTTGAGTTCGTGGCGACGGCGCGCGAGTTCCCGGGTTTCAGGCAGCGCGTCGTGGCCGAAGGTCGTGCGGATATGCCGAAGCATGACCGCGTTGTAGGCCGCGGCGT
>JAUPWC010000240.1 GCA_030916665.1 Verrucomicrobiota bacterium | reverse complement strand
CGGTGGCACACCCAATGCGGAAGCAGTGGGTCGCTGTTTGTTTGGCCTATCTACCACTGCGGGATTCACGACACCCCGCTTCATGAGTCATCAGTGAGCCCGGATTGGCGCCCAGCAATCGGAAGATATGTGACGGCCGAATCAGCTGCAAACACCGCGTCGCATTTAGTGGCGGCGCCCGCATCCAAGGCACACATCCTCCTCGCGAACGATGTGTGTTGGATACTAAAACAAGATCGCTGTCCGGCACCTGGACCAGAACACATCCACGCTCTACACCGCGCCCTCGCGCTGGCCAAAGGCTACTCCATGAAGAACGGCAGCGTCGACTTGGAGGCCTTGCGTCTCGCCCTAACTTCACATTATGGGACGGACTATATTCAGTCACTTCAGGGACAAGACCGCCGTATTGACTGGATTGCCGCGTTAGTCCGCCCCCCGAGAGCACACCAGCAACCGATACGGCATCTCGCTCTGGCGCGTTTCTTCGGGTTGAGCATCGAAGAATTTCTAACGCAGGCCACGCAGGTCGTCCCTTCAGACGGAGAAAGCAAACCTCATAAGTTCCGAATCCGCAATGACGCCCGCTTGATGAGGCTGCGACCCCACAAACGCAAAGCATGGCGCCTCGCTCTGAAGACTGGAAAGGACTCCGCGCGGGAAATGAACGAGGCCCTCTACGCCTGGCTCTGGCGCAATGATCGCGTATGGTTGCGTAAACACCGCAAACCCGCGACGAAGAGGCGACCCGACTACGAACGATGGACGAAACGGGACCGGGAATTGGCAGACACTGTCCGTCGTATCGCTGACTCTATTCGAGGCGAATTGATTGCGCGAGTAAGTCGCAACGCGATAGCCGCACGTTCGACACGCCCCTCATGGCTAGTCCGCGACCATCCTTATATGTGCAGCGCAACGCCGCGTCAGCCGCCCTTCGCACTCGCGAGAATTCAAAGAACACCCAATCGCTTTAGCCCGTCAAATCAGGGAAACCCTAGCTTGCCCGCTTGGCTGGCCTTGGTTTTGGTTTGGAGGTTCACTTAGCAAGCGAGGCAAAGTAAGGCAAAATCCATCGCCGCATACGTTCCTTCACATCCTCAAGCGCCGCGCTTGGGGTCTCAAAAACACCTTCAGGCGTGAACACGGTGTCGTTCGCGGGTGCATCGCTTTGACTCTGGATTAGCCAGCCACCGCTCTTGCTTGCTTTTGCCCAAAGATCACAGGCCCGGAACCGCAAAGCGCCGTCGGTAGGTGAGCTTTCGGGATCAAGCGGGATGCGTCCAATCGGAAACGACCCATCGGTGGCGATCGCTACCTCCACAAAAAAGCGATCTGCCAGCCCCGAGAACGACAGTGCAATAAACTGCCACTGGTCGGCATGCTTTCTCCGCACAGCAACGAGGTTCGGATGTGCGGTAAACGACGGATCGAGAGAAAAAGCAGTGTCTAGCTCACCGGCCGCTTCGACAAATCGCTTTCTCAGTTCGCATTTCACTTTGGATTTCATATTAGCCGCTCCCTTCGATTCGGAAGTAAAACTGAATCCAGTTGTAGAGTCCCTGCAGGCCGTGGACTACTTGCACCCGGGCCGCCTGCGCGCCGAGCTGCTGGTAGAGCAACTGAAGCTCTGCGAGCGTTGGTTCCTTATAAGTCCAGATTACCACTTGCCCCTGTCTGGCAGCGACTGCGGTGTTTAGTTGCCCAACCAGTCGGGTCATAGATTCTCCGATCTGCGCCGGAAGATTGTATTTGGTCTCCAAGAGCGCAACTTGATTTCTAGCCCTCAAACTAAAGTCGATTATCCGATTCGCGAGCGGCACCTGAGTGGCAACGTTGAGACGCGGGAACAGCATCATCACGTTCTGTGCAGCATTTTGGACCTGAGCGCCGAGCTGATTCCAAACCCGGCCGATAGCGGCTCCGCCGGCCGCTATAGACGGCACGATAAGCGCGAGTTGGAACCGGATCGCGAGTGTCGCCGCACCTATCACTTCTCCAAGCGTTTTGTTCCCACTCGGATCCCAGTTCATCACCGGGTTCCCGTGCGCATAGAGGTATATGTGCAGCGCAACGCCGCGACGGACGCCCGTCCCACTCGATATGATTCAAAGAACTCCTCGCAAAATTCAGTCCGTCAAATCAGGGCGACCGTAGCCTTCAATGACACTACTCCTAGTTCGCCGCCTGATCCATTTTCGCCATCTCCTCGATGTATTTTTTCTTGGGCACCTTACGGCCGCTTAGGAAATACTGGGTCAAAATACATTTCCCATTCAACGGATCATAGACGCGACTGACTCCATGTTTGGCTCCCTTTCTATACTCCGTTTCGAGTCCCAACTGGCCGTTATCGTGCCAGTGTTTGAATACTCCGTTGCCGGCAGTTATCACGAATTCTCCTAATAGGACGCCGTCATCGCGCCACTGTTTAAAAACGCCATCGAACACCATATTCCTCCAAGAAGACTGACACTTGGGCTTACCATTTTCGTGATATTCCAGGCTCACTCCGTCGCGCTGTCCTTGGCGATTGACCTCGGTCTCAAACCAAAGCGCACCTGATGGATAATACGAACGCATCACCTTGATTTCGGGATTCATATTAGAATTTAATCAATGCCGTAAGCCCCGCAAATCCGGGCACTGCATTCACGCGCGCCATGTCAGCCGATCTGGCGGAGGCAACAAAGGATGGCATTGTGGTTCGGACGAATGCAAAGGACACCCGCAAGGTTTGCAGGCTTATCGTAAATCCCTTCCTGGCTGCGATTGCAACCAAGGCAGACGCCTCAATGGCGCTTTGGGCCGGATCGGTGTAGAAGATCACCCCGCCCGCATTGAAATATGATATCCATTTCCCCGCAATAAACTCTGTGCGTGGCTTTTCAGGCCAAGCCTCAAGCCGGAAGCTCAATGGAGGCGGCATCAGGACCGCAGAATACGCCATGATTTGCTGATCTCCGGTGGTCACGCCGTAGATGGTGAACGGCTTAATTTCGGCAAACGTCTTTCTATCAAAATTGATGATGTCCGGCTTAATGATGTCATTTCACAGCCGTCCCACAGCGGAGGCTGGTTTTGATGGGAGAAAGGCGGTCCGGTTGATGGATTCTTGCTTACCTGCCACAAGGCAGGGGTGAAAAAAAAGAAAAAAGCCAAGCAACCGGGCCGACGCGACACTACGATCCTGCGGCAGCTCGTCGAACTGATTCCGGCCTACCTCGTGCCGAAACTCGCGCGGGAGACCGGCATCGATGCCCAGGCCCGCACGTTCACGCCGTGGAGCCACGTGGTGGCGATGCTCTACGCGCAGCTCAGCCACGCCTTCGGGCTCAACGACGTGTGCGATGCCCTGCGGCTGCAGGTGACGGCGCTCGGGGCGATGCGGGGCGCCACGCCCCCGGCGCGCAACACGCTCAGCCATGCCAACCAGGAGCGCGACTGCACCCTGGCCGAAAAGCTCTTCTGGCAAATGCTCGACCACCTGCAAGGTGGGCACCCCGGATTTGGCCGCGGGGGCAAAAAGGCCCTCGCCTGGCGGTTCCGCCGCGCGATCAACATCGTCGATGCCACCACCATCCGGCTGGTGGCCAACTGCCTGGACTGGGCGCGGCACCGCCGGCGCAAGGCGGCGGCCAAGTGCCACCTGCGGCTGGACCTGCGGAGCTTCCTGCCGCGCTTTGCCATCGTGGACACCGCCGGCGAGCACGACAGTGTGCGCGCCCCGGAGCTGTGCGCCGGCCTGCGCGAGGGGGAAATCGTGATCTTCGACAAGGCCTATGTCCATTTTGCGCACCTGCGGACGCTGGCCGCCCGCGGCATCATCTGGGTCACCCGCAGCAAGGCCAACCTCAGGCTGAAGGTGAAAAAACGCCTGCCCAAGCACGCCGATCCGCGGATCCTGCGCGACGATCTGGTCGTACTCCAAGGCGTGAAGACCGCGCGGGATTATCCGCAGCCGCTGCGCCGCGTGACCGCCCGGGTCGAGATCGACGGACAGGAGCGCGTCATGGTTTTCCTGACCAACAACCTCGAGTGGAGCCCCGCCACGGTGTGCGACCTGTATCGCTGCCGCTGGGCGATCGAGGTCTTCTTCAAGCAGCTCAAGCAGACCGTGCAACTGGTCGACTTCCTCGGCAACAGCGCCAACGCCGTGAAGTGGCAGGTCTGGACCGCGCTGCTCGTGCATCTGCTCCTGCGGTTCCTCGCCTGGCGCGCGCGCTGGGCGCACAGCTTCACGCGCCTGTTCACCTATGTGCGCGCCGCGCTCTGGTTGCGCCGCGACCTCGCCGAACTGCTGCGCCGCTGTGGGACAGCACAAGGGCGGGGTGGCAGCACCGCGCCGCCCCGCCAGAGCGAACTGCCCGGTTTTGCCGCGCTGCTCATGGGACAGCACGCGTGAACTTTCCGCCGTAAATCCAGCCGCCGCCCGAAAATCATCCATCACACCGGTTCCCACCGTCACCCTGCTCGCCCTCTCTCGCAAGCAGTTGCATCATCATGTCCGTTCCCTGTGGGACGGGACTGATTCTAATTCTGTTTTCGAGACCCGGTCCCACCAGACCGGGTCTTGTTTTCGGCATGGTTTTCCCCGGACCTGAACAGCTTCTCTGGACAGGAAGCCGTGCATCGCACCACCATCGTGCTCCTGCATGACTCGGCCGGAACAATGCATTTCTTACGGACAAAGCGCGGTGCAACTGATTGAAAGCCGACGCCAATTTTATCAGAAGGTGTTCAACCATGCGATCCACCCCAGATTCGCTTCCGGCAGGTCAGACCGGCGACAACAACATGATTCCGGCTGAAGATTTGGACGGGGAAACTCCGCTTTTCCACTGCCGGTTTCGGGATGTCTGGTCGTTTCTGCATGACCGTCGGCGCGGCGTCGCAGGTCGGAGCAATGCTCGCCTGGCACAAAGACCCGCGGCCATTCTTTCGCTGCTCCATGCCGGCCTGATTGCGACCCTGCTTGCGCCCGTCCTGCCTGCCGGGGAAATCACCGCCAAACCGCTCACGCCCTCCGCCGGAGCGACCCCCGCGAAACTGTTCAACGAAGTCCCCGCCGCGAGCAGCGGCATCGTCACCGAGAACCCCTACAACGACCCGCGCATGTGGGCGCAGCGCTACCACGAGTTCGAGGTCGGCCCCATCGGCACCGGCGTGGCCATCGGCGACTACGACGGCGACGGCCGGCCCGACGTCTTCATCGTCAGCAAGACCGGCCCGTGCAAACTGTTCCGCAATCTCGGCGGCTGGCGCTTCGAGGATGTCACCGCCCGCGCCGGCCTCCCGCGCGCAGCCGGCTGGGGCGCCACGCCGCTGGAGGAATGGAAACAGGGCGCGGCCTTCGCCGATGTGAACAACGACGGCCGCCTCGATCTCTACATCTGCCGTTTCGACGCGCCCAACTGGCTTTTCATCAACCAGGGCGACGGCACCTTCCGCGAGGAAGCTGCCGCCCGCGGCCTCGCCGTCGCCGACGCCTCCGGCATGGCCGCCTTCTGCGACTACGACCGCGACGGCTGGCTCGATGTTTTCATCCAGACCAACCTGCTCAGCACCGAGCGCTTCCCCGACGGGCAGCGCGATCTGCTTTTCCGCAACAACGGCGACGGCACCTTCGCCAACGTCACCGACCGCGCGGGCATCAGCGGCGCCACCCAGGGGCACTCCGCCACCTGGTGGGACTACGACGGCGACGGCTGGCCCGATCTCTACGTCGCCAACGATTTCGCCCCCCGCGACCAGCTCTGGCGCAACAACCGTGACGGCACCTTCACCGACGTGATCGACCGCGTCGTGCCGCACATGCCGTTCTCCGCGATGGGCGCCGACATCGGCGACGTGAACAACGACGGCCTGCTCGACTTCTACGTCGCCGACATGGCCGCAACCACGCACGAAAAGGACATGCGCACGATGGCCGACCACCGTGGCAAATCGCGCGACTACCCGGAGGACGGCTCCGCCACCCAGGCCCTGCGGAATGTGCTCTACCTCAACACCGGTGCCGGCGTCATGACCGAGGCCGCCCTCATCGCCGGCCTCGGCGCCTCCGACTGGACCTGGTCCGTGCGCCTCGAGGATCTCGACAACGACGGCCGCCTCGACCTGCACTGCACGAACGGCATGCACCGCGAGTCGCATAACGCCGACCTCATCCTGCGCGTCATGACCGCCGACAGCGCGGTCGAGCGCATCCGCCTGATGAAAAACAGCCCGATGCTCCGGGAGCCCAACCTCGCCTTCCGCAATCTCGGCGACCTGCGCTTCGAGAGCACCGGGGCGGCCTGGGGCCTCGACGAAGTGGGCGTGAGCTTCGGCTCCGCCTTCGGCGACCTCGACGGCGACGGCGACCTCGACCTCGTTTACACCAACTTCGAGCAGGGTGCGACCGTCTTGCGCAACGACTCGCGCTCGGGCCGCCGCCTCGTTGTCGAACTGCGCGGGACCCGCTCCAACCGCTTCGGCGTCGGCGCCACCGTGCGCCTTGAGACCGACGCCGGCCCGCAGGTCCGTCAGCTCATCCTCGCCCGCGGCTACCTTTCCACCTCTGAACCGGTGCTGCATTTCGGACTCGGCGAACAAAAATCCGTGCGCCGTCTCACCGTCAGCTGGCCGAGCGGCCACGAACAGGTTTTCACCGACCTCGCCGTCGATCAGCGACTGACGATCACCGAACCCGACACGCCGCCGCCCGCCTTTGCCGCACCGGCGAAGCCCGCCACCCAGTTTACGGAAGTGACGGCCGCCGCCGGCCTGTCGCACCACGTCCGCGAAATTCCCCTCGACGAGCTCATCCGCCAGCCGCTCCTCCCGATGCGCCAGAACCGCCGCGGCCCCGCGCTCGCCGTCGGCGACCTGAACGGCGACGGGGCCGACGACGTGCTGCTCGGAGGCACGCCGCGCGACCCCACGCGGCTCCTCGTCGCCACGGAACCCGGCCGCTTTGCCAACGTGGACGCCGGCGGACTCCGCCAAGAGATCAACCTCAGCGACGGACCCGCCCTGCTCTTCGACGCCGATGGCGACGGCACCAACGACCTGCTGATCACGCGCAGCGGCGTGGGCCTGCCTGGCAACGCCCCCGAATACCAGCCGCGCCTCTTCCTCAACCGTGCGAACCAGGGACTGCAACCCGCCGCAACCGACGCCCTGCCCGCGCTGCCCATCAGCGCCGGCGCGCTCGCCGCCGCCGACTTCGACCGCGACGGCCGGCTCGATGTGTTTCTCGGCGGACGCACCCAGCCCGGCCAATATCCGCTGCCCGCGACCAGCGCCCTGCTGCGCAACACCGGCGGTCGTTTCGAGGATGTCACCGGTCAACTGGCACCCGCACTGGCCAAAATCGGTCTGGTCACCTCCGCGCTCTGGACGGACGTGGACAACGACGGCTGGCCCGACCTGCTGCTCGCGCTCGAATGGGGCACGATCCGCTTCTTTCGCAACCGCGAGGGCCGCGGCTTCGAGGATCTCAGCGAGACCGCCGGCTTCGCCGCCGCCGGCAGCGGCTGGTGGAATTCGCTCGCGGCGGCCGATTTCAACGGTGACGGCCGCCTCGACTACGCCGCCGGCAATCTCGGCCTCAACACGCCCTACCACGCCTCGCCCGACGCGCCCGCACTGCTCTACCGCGGCGATTTCAAAGGCACCGGCGGCAGCCAGCACATCGAGGCCTACCACGAGAACGGCCGCCTGCTGCCCCGCCGCAACCGCCGTCAGCTCGGCGCCCAGCTCCCGACCCTGCTGAAAAAATTCCCGACCTTCGACGCCTTCGCCAGGGCCACGCTGCCCGACATCGTGGGCGCCGACAAACTCGCCGCCGCCCGCGTTTTCACCGCCACGGAGTTCCGCAGCGGCGTCTTCCTCAGCCAGCCCGACGGCCGCCATCGCTTCGAGCCGCTGCCGCACGCCGCCCAGCTCGCGCCGATCCAGGGGCTCGCCGCCGGCGACTTCGACGGCGACGGCCGCGCCGATCTTTTCGCGGTGCAGAATTCCTACGCGCCCATCCCGTTCTACGGCCGCTTCGACAGCGGAGTCGGCGTTTTGCTCTCGGGCGACGGTCGCGGTGGCCTGCAACTGCGCAGTCCGGCCGAAAGCGGCCTGATTGTGCGGGGCGACGCCAAGGCGCTCGCCGTGCTCGATCTCAACCGCGACGGCTGGCCCGACTTCCTCGTCAGCCGCAACAGCGACACAACCCTCGCCTTCCGCAACGGCGGCGGCACCACCGGCCGCGACAGCATCGGCGTCCGCCTGCAGGGACCGGCCGGCAACCCCACGGCTATCGGCGCGCGCCTCACCGTCGAACACGCCGACGGCACCACGCAGACGGCCGAAGTCCAGGCCGGCTCGGGTTACTTCACCCAGTCCAGCGCCACCTGCTTCTTCGGCTCACCGTCCGCCAATCCCGTGCGCGTGATCCGCGTGCGCTGGCCCGGCGGCGCCCAGTCCGCGACGACCGTTTCGACCGGGACCGGCATCGTGACGCTCTCGCCGCCCTGATTTGTTTCCGATGAAAAACCGCCTCTCCCGCTTCACCGTTTTTCTCGCCGCGCTCGGCGTGCTCACTCTGTCGGGTTGTGCCCCCGCCGGGCCCGCGCGGAGCACACTGCCCACGCAGCCGGCCGTCGTGAAGGACCTCGGCCGCTACGCGCGCGAGTCCATCGGCAATCCCTTCGAGGGCAAACCGTGGATCTCGCACGTGAACATCGCGGACCTCGACCGCGACGGTCGCAACGACATCCTCGCCTGCGACGACAAGCTCAACGCCATCGTGTGGCTCCGCCAGACCGCTCCCGGCAAGTTCACCGAGTCCACCGTGATGGCAAATCTGCCCTCCCCCGTGCATGTCGAAGCCGTGGACATGGACGGCGACGCCGACCTCGACCTGCTCGTCGCCTGCATGGGCGAGGTTTTTCCGAACAACGACAGGATCGGCTCCGTCATCATCCTTGAGAACGACGGCCGCCAAAACTTCACCAAGCGCGTCATCGCCGAACGCATCGCGCGCGTGACCGACATCCGTGCCGGCGACTTCGACGGCGATGGCCGCCTCGATCTCGCCGTCGCGCAGTTCGGCTACGACCAGGGCGAGATCCGCTGGATGCGCAACCTGGGCGGCTGGCAGTTCGAAAGCAAAATTCTCCTCAACCTCTCCGGCACAATCAACGTCTGCGTCGCCGACCTGAACGGGGACCGCACCCTCGACATCGTCGCGCTCGTTTCGCAGCAGTGGGAGGAGGTCCACCTGTTCACGAACGACGGCAAGGGCAACTTCACGGGCAAGATCCTCTTCGGCTCCACCAACGAGGACTACGGCAGCAGCGGGATCAGCCTCTGCGACCTGAACCGCGACGGCCGGCCCGACGTGCTCTACACCAACGGCGACGGTTTCGCCTACGCCGATCCGGGCAAGCGCCCGTGGCACGGCGTGCAATGGCTGGAGAACGTGGGCGACGGCAATTTCCGTTACCACCGCATCGCCGACCTGCCCGGCGCCTACGCTTCGGTCGGCGTGGATCTCGAGGGCCGCGGCGTCATGGACATCGTGTGCGTGAGCGGTTTCAACGACTGGCAGAACCCCGAGGCCGCCGCGCTGGTGGCCTTCCGCAACGATGGGAAGATGAACTTCACGATGCACGTGCTCGCGCACGCGCCGATCCAGCTCATCACCTGCGCCGCCGGCGACCTTGACGGCTCCGGCCGCCCCTCGATCGTCACAGCGGGCTTCTATTCCTACCCGCCCTTCGACCGCATGGACCGCATCACGCTCTGGCGGCCGGCGCAACCCTGAGCCGTGCGCCATTGCCGCAAAGTTCCTTCTGCTGTAGCGGTGGTCTATGACCGCCGTCCGAATCAAACCCGGCGGTCATAGAACGCCGCTACAATGAGCCGCCCCCGCCTCCTGCTTTTCTTGCTCGCCGCCGCGCTTATCGGCGCCGGTGCGTGGTGGGGCTGGCGCAACACGAGCCGGCAGCACACCGTTGCCCGCCACCTGCCCGCCGTGCCCGCGCTCTCCGGCTGGCCCACAACCCTCGCCGATCAGATCACCGACGCCGAAAACGAGGCGCGGTCATGGTCAGAGTCCGTTTCCGGCCTCGCCGCGCTCAGCCGGCTTTACCACGCCAACGGCTTTTTCGCCGAAGCGCTGCTCTGCTACGACGGCCTGCGGCAAATTCAACCGCGCGAGGCGCGGTGGCCGCACCTCGCCGCCGGCCTCCACGCGCTCTACGGCCGCGCCGACGAAGCGCTCCCGCTTTACCGTCGCGCCACGGAGCTGGCTCCAGATTATCTGCCCGCCTGGATTCGTCTCGGCGACGTGCGGGTGAAGGCCAACCAACCGGCCGAGGCCACGCGAGCCTACGAGGAGACGCTGCGGCGCTCGCCCGATCATCCCTACGCCCTGCTCGGGCTCGCCCGCTGCGCCATCGCCCGCAACGACTGGAGCAGCGCGCGCACCCGCCTGAATGAAGCCGTGGCACGGCACCCCGGCTTCATTGGCGCGCTCTCGCTGCTGGTGACCGTCAGCGAACATTTCAATGACCGCGCCAACGCCGACGCCCTGCGCGAGCGCATCGGCCGACGCGAGTTCACCGACCTGCCCGATCCGTGGCTCGACGAACTCGCCGACGTCTGCTTCGACGCCTACCGCCTGAGCGTGACCGCCGCCATCGCCAGTTCGGCCGGCGATCCGAAGCGCGCGCTGGAGTTGCTCGACGCCGCCATCGTGCTCGCCCCGCGCAACAGCTCCTTCCGCCGTCAGGCCGGCCAGATCCACATCAACGGCCGCAACTTCGCCGCCGCCCGAGCACATCTGGAACAGGCCGTGGCGGCGAATCCCACCGACTCCGACGCCTGGCTCCTGCTCATCAGCACGCTGCGGGAACTGGGACAGGCCGACGCCGCCGTGAGCGCGCTTTCCCGCGGCATTGCCAGCTGCCCGCTCTCCCCCAGCCTCCGCCTGGAATATGCCCGCTGGCTGAAGGCTACCGGCCGGCTCGACGAGGCCGCCGCCGAATTCCGCCGCGGCTACGAACTGCGTCCGAGCGAGGCGTCACCCCTCGTGGAGCTCGCGCAGGTCCTCTTTGCCACGGGCCGCGACCAGGATGCGCTCGCCGCCCTGAACTTCGCCTTGGAACGTCAGCCCGGCCACCCCATGGCGCAGGCCACGCTCACGTTCCACGCGATCAGCCAGCGCGACGAAGCGACGGCGTTGCGTCGCTGGAGCGACGTGCGCCGCCAGCCGAAAACCCCGCCCGAAGTCGTGCGCGGCCTGCAGCAGGCGTTCTCACAACAGTTCGGCCGCCCGCCGCCTTGATGTTGGTGGAGCACGGGCGACCTCGCCCGCGAGAACTGTGTCCGCGGCGGGGTCGCTGCGGCAAAATCCGCTCTGCCGTCGCACGCTTGTGACACACGCGATGCGAGATTTGGGTTGCTTCGATCCCCCCCCCCCTAAGCAAGTTCCCGTCATCGCAAACGGAATGGGCCGCCGTTCGCGCTACCCCCTAAACCCCGTTTGCGTATGTCTTGCTCTTGGCCTGTGCGTGTCTGGCGTTCATCCGCCTTGTTGTTCATCGTCCTGCTGCTGCCTGTCTTGCTGCAGGCCGGTTGGACCTCCGCTCCGCCCAGCTCCTCGACTGTGGGCGCCAGTGCCAGCGTCTCGGCCAACGGCCAGGCCAATTCCGGCTACGCCGT
>JAUPWC010000239.1 GCA_030916665.1 Verrucomicrobiota bacterium | reverse complement strand
TGAGCCGGCATAAGTGTTTAGTCGGCGGCATTCTATAGACGCACATCGGCCTGTGGCCGGGTGTTTCCTCCCCTGCCTTTCGTTCCGCATCCACATGAACCAACCAGTCATCAGCGATCCCCGGGCCCGTTTCTGGGGCAACGTTGCCAAATACGGAGCCCTCCTTGTCGCGGGTTTCCTTGTCGCGCCCTACATCTGGGTCGCAGTCGGCGGTCTCATCGGCCTCATCGTCGCAGTCGGCGTGATCCTCGCTGCGTGGATGGTGCGTCCGGTCGTGTTTGCCTTCGCGGCGAACATGCGGCTGAAACTCATCAAGGCCGAGGCGGCCAAGAATCCGGTCGAGACGCTGCAAAACGATCTCAAGGAAAAGGCCAAGGCGCTGAGCGACCGCAAGGACGCGATCGAGAAGCTCAACAGCCAGATCCGCACTTTCAGCGACAAGGTGGACGAGATTCGCGCCAGTTATGGGGCCGAGGATGCCGGCTATCTGAAGCTCAGCCGTGACCTCGTCGACCTTCGCCGCGTTTACGAGCACCGCTGCGTGAAATGGAAAGAGGCCCGCGAGCAGCTCAAGCTCTACGAGGAGGAAATCAAGCGCGCGAACATGATCTGGGAAGCCGCCCAGGCCGCCGCCGCCGCCCGCGAGACCTCCGGTCTCACCGAGGACGAATTCTACGCCAAGCTCCGGGCCGAGACCGCCTTCGACGCGATCCAGCAGAGCTACAACGACGCGCTCGCTTCGCTCGACACCGCCATGCTCGACGGCCCGTCGGCCGATTCCATTGCCATCCCGGGCAGTGGCGCCAAGACCCGTCCGCTCACCCAATGACCTTGCTCCCCATGAAACGCATCCCCGTCTCTCTTTTCTCGTTGGCCTTTGCGGCCCTGGCTTTGGCCCAGCAGCCCGCGGCGCCCGCGCCCGAGGTCTTCATCAAGGGCGAAATGGCCATCAAGTTCAGCACGCGCACGAACACCGATTCCGATGGCAAACCGAAGGAGGGCGTGAACGACCGCTACACGCTGTCGGTGAACGTCGCCAACAGCGCGCTGTTCCGCGGCACGATCGAGCACACGCCCTTCATCTCCAAGCTGGTCGGCTCCTCGCAGCTGGCCAAGCTGACCTACACCGTCGATTGCGACGTGGTGAATCCGCGCAACCCCAGCCAGACCCGCAATGTCGGCCGCCTCTTTGGCACGGTGCCGGTTGATGACAAGAACACCTACCGGTTTGCGGACGGCGACCTGAAGCTCGTGGTGTTTCCCATGGGCACGGCGAAGGGTTTTGAAACCGCGTTCAAGGGCCTCGCGGTGGGCAAACCACCGGCCTCCTCGGAGGGGTTCATGTCCAAGCTGAAGAAGGAGGCGCTGAACATCACGCGTTCCGTCAACGGCAAGAACGTGGCCCTGGCGGTGACCAACTACGACCGGATGGACTTCAGGTCGCATGTCCTCGCGGCGGGTCCGGTCCAGATCTACCCGGAGGCCACGGTCAACGGCGGCATGATCTACGATTATGGCCGCACCGCGTGGTATTTCGACGGTGTCACCATCACTTACGTCCTCGATGGCCGCCAGTATCAGGACAAGCTCACGGGCAACATCCGCTGGATCGAATCGGCCAATCGCGCCGCTTCCGGCGAGGGCGAATACCAGTTCGACATCCGCGTCAACGAGCCCGCCCAGTCGGAATCCTCCGTCTTCTCCGGCCCGGCCGACGAGTCGGCGTTCTTTGCGCAGGACGAAGCCATCCCGGCCCTCACCGGCGTGATGAAATACAAGGACACCATGAATGGCGAGTCGGTGTCGGCCTCCGCCGTGACGATCGACCTGAAGGGGCACAAGCTGACCAAGCAGCAGGGCATGGCCCTCGCCAAACTGCTGCTGCTGACGGTCGTGGTTCCGCTGAATGCGGAGTGACCCCACGTTTCATCAACATCGCAAGGCCCGGCTGTTCGCCGGGCCTTTTTGTTTTGGGTAGCCGGCTTGCCCGGATGGCTGAAACCAAAGGCGATTGAGCAGGCCGGGTATCTCAAGCTGGGCTTCGAGCTCGGCAACCGAGAACCACAGCCCGCCCGACCTTGGGCGCTGGGCGCATGTCACCGGCCGCCTCGTGTCCGAGGAGCAGACGGACAAATTGACCCGGATTCCTCGATTGCCGGCGTAGCCGCTGCGGGAGCAGCGGGACTTTCCCGTGCAGTCGCGAGTTACGGTCCCTGCGCTCCCGCGCAGTATCGGCTACAAAGCGCCAGGCCAAAATCGGAATCCGGGATTGAAGCTCCGCGACTTTTCCCGCGGCTGGAACAAAATCCAGCCCGGCCCCGGCAAGGACGGCCTTTATCCGCTTCTGCGTCCGGCCACGGAATGAACGGGCCGATGTGGCGGCGCGGGGGGGTGAACGCGCGGTCCGGGCGTTCCCTTACTTCGCCGCGGGTGCGCGTTTGGCGCTCAGCTGTTCGGTGGCGAATTCGCCCACCTGGCGCGTGAGCTTGATTTCGTCGCCGGCGAGCGTGCCGGTGTAGGTGATGGTG
>JAUPWC010000238.1 GCA_030916665.1 Verrucomicrobiota bacterium | reverse complement strand
GTGCCCGTGCTGCCCTCGCGCTGCAGCAGCACGGCCGGGCTGAACACCGACCACACGATCATCGCGTAGCCCACGGCCAGGCTGGACAGCCAGAGACTCCAGACCAGATCGGCGGTCTGCCACCCGGCATACCACGCGAGCGCCAGCCCGCCGACAAAGCCCAGCGCATCGGGCCAGGCTGCCAGCCACCGGCCTTCCGCCCCGTCCTTTGACCCGGGCAAATTCACTTCGCCTTCTGGATCAGCTCCACCTCGTAGCCCTCGGGCGCGTCGATGAAGGCGATCACGGAGCCGCTGCCCGTCTTGGTCGGACCGTCGCTCAGCGCGTAGCCCTTCTTCGCCGCGGCGGCGGCAAAGGCCTCAAGATCGTCCACCTCGAACGCGAGGTGCATCAGGTCGGGCTGCACTTTCACCGCCTCGGCGCCCGGCGGCATCTGGCAAAGTTCGATTTCCTCGTCGCTGTTCGGCGTGGCAAGGAACACGAGCTGTGCCCCGCGCGGCGAGGTGTGCCGGCGCGACGCGATCAGGCCGAGGGCCTCGGTGTAGAACTTCACGGAACGCTCGATGTCGTTCACGCGCATGCGGGTGTGGAGCAGCTTTTTGACGGTCATGCCCGCACCCTAGCCATCTTCCCCCGCGAATCACGCGAATAAAACTGCCCACGGAATACAGGAACACCCTGAAGGGATTTCTTCCGTGTGTTCTGTGTGTTCCGTGGGCTCCCGCCTCGGTCGGCTGCATTTCTTTTCGTGTATTTGGTGTGTTTCGTGGTTTACCTCTGAACCCTCCTCAATGTCCCTCACCCTCGCCGACATCCGCGACGCCCACGAGCGCATCCGTCCGTTCATCAAGCGCACGCCCGTGCTCACGAGCGAGCGGCTCGACGCGGCCGTGGGCGCGTCGCTGTTTTTCAAATGCGAGAACTTCCAGGAAGCCGGCGCCTTCAAGTCGCGCGGCGCCTGCAACGCCGTTTTCTCTCTCACCGACGAGGAGGCGGCCACGGGCGTCGTCACGCATTCCTCCGGAAACCACGCCGCCGCCCTCGCCCGCGCGGCCCAGCTGCGCGGCATCACCGCGCACATCGTCATGCCCGCCGGGGCCGCCCAGCCCAAGGTGCAAAACGTCGGCCACTACGGCGGCTGGATCACCTTCTGCGAACCCAACCTCACCGCCCGCGAGGCCGCCTGCGCCCGCGTGGCGAAGCAGACGGGCGCAACCATCGTCCATCCCTTCGACGATCTGCGCGTGGCCGCCGGCCAGGGCACGGCCGCGATCGAATTGCTCGAGGACACGCCCGACCTCGACCTCATCCTCTGCCCGGTCGGCGGCGGCGGCCTGCTCTGCGGCACGGCTGTGGCCGCCAAGGGCCTCCAGCCCGGCCTCCAGGTCGTCGGCGTGGAGCCGGAGTTGGCCAACGACGTCCAGCAGTCCTTCCGCGCCGGCCGGCGCATCTCCATCCCCACGCCCGCCACCCTTGCCGACGGCCTGCGCACCAACTGCACGGGCGAGAAGAATTTCCCCCTCATCCAACAACACGTGGACGACATCGTCACCGTCTCCGAGGAGGCCATCGTCGCCGCCATGCGCGCCGTCTGGGAGGCGTTGCACATGGTCATCGAACCTTCCGCCGCAGTGCCCTACGCCGCGTTGCTGGAAAAACGCGTGCCGCTGGCCGGCCGTCGCATCGGCCTCGTGATCACCGGCGGCAACGCCGACCTCGACAAGTTGCCCTGGTTGAAGGCGTGACGCTTCAGCCCCGCCGTCGCCGAGGGAACCCGGGGCGCAGTGGACCACCGCCCGCTGCATGAGCGCGACACCCTCGGCCGTGTCCGGCTGGCATTTGACGAAAGAGGCGCCCGTATCGGAATCGCAGTCGAAGAAAGCCGGCGCCTCCGGGCGGCATTGGTCGCAATCGATGGAGGTTGAATCGACGTAGAAACGGCCGGCGATATCAGGCGGAAGCCGCTCGGCAAGCCTGCCAGGAGTGGAGGGGCTTGGGTGGGGTGGCAGCGTCATCCTGCCACATCCCGGCCGCGAACGATCGGCGCACGTTGACCGGAACTACGCATGTCTTGGCGGCTGATTCTCCGGCGGCTCCATGTCCGGTTCCGGATTCATGCCGCGCGACCGCAACAGATGAGCAGCTTCTGGCAAACCACGGGGCTGCTTCACCATTGAACACCGCCGCACTTTTTCAATGCTCGGGGCTCTTCCATGAGCGAGCACCCCCACGCGTTCCTGGCTCTCTTCCTCGGCGTTGCCATCGCCTTCCCTCTCCTGCTGCTCGCAGTGGCTTGGCTGTGGGTGAAGTTCTTCCAGCCCAAACGCCCGGGTCCGGTCAAGAACGCCACCTACGAATGCGGTCTCGCGCCGGCCGGCGACTCGTGGATCCAGTTCAAGGCCCACTATTACCTCTATGCGATCCTCTTCCTCATCTTCGACGTCGAGGTGCTGTTTCTCCTGCCCTTCGCCGTCGCGATGACCGGCCTTCCATCAGGCGCGCTGATTGCCATGCTGGTATTCATCCTCCTTCTCGCCGAGGGTCTCGTCTGGGCCTGGGCGCGCGGTCACCTGGAGTGGAAATGACCATGCGCGACGCGTCATCGAATCCGAATCCGGTTCCGTTCCCTGCGGCGGGAAATCTCCCGGACGCCGAACGCGAGGACCTCCGCCGCCACGGCATTCTGCTCACCAGCCTCGAGGAGCTCTACAACTGGGGCCGCAGCAATTCCATCTGGCCGCTCCAATTCGGCCTCGCCTGCTGCGCCATCGAGATGATCGCCGCCGCCACCGCGCGCTTCGACATCGCGCGCTTCGGCGCCGAGATCTTCCGTCCCTCGCCCCGCCAGGCCGACCTCATGATCGTCTCCGGCACCGTCACCAAGAAGATGGCGCCGCTCGTCGTACGCCTCTGGAACCAGATGCCCGAGCCGAAATACTGCATCGCGATGGGCGCCTGCGCCATCTCCGGCGGCCCGTTCAAGCAGGGCTACAACGTCCTCAAGGGCATCGACCGTTTCATCCCGGTGGACATCTACATCCCCGGCTGCCCGCCCCGCCCCGAGGCGCTGCTGCACGGGCTCACGGAGCTGCAGGAAAAGATCAAGGCCGAGCGCCTCGCCGGTCCGGACACCGCCCGCCACCTCCGCCCGGAAAACGCCGGCGAATTCCCCATCCCCGACTACGGCGCCAGCGACCTTCAGCCGCCCAACAACCCCGCCCTCTTCCAGCCGCCCTCCCTCCCCCGCAAGCCCTAGCATCGTTCTCTTTCGCTTAATCTTTCTCGTTCTTCCCTTCCTTGGAAACCCTCGAACAGCTCCGCGACCGCCTCCTCGCCCGCTTCCCCGCGGCGAAGGTCGAGCTCGTGACGAATCCCGGCACCGCGGCCGAACACTCTCTGCTGCTCGACCCCGTTTTCGCCTCCGAGATCGCCCGCTTCCTGCGCAATGACTCCGCCCTCTGCCTCGACTATTGTTCCAACGTCAGCGGCGTGGACTGGCCGGAGAAGGAAGTCACCGACACCGTGACGAAGTCCGTGCCCGACCCGGCCGGCGGCCCGGACGAGGTCGTCGAGGAAAAGACCAAGCGGATCCAGCCGGGTTATCTCGAAGCCGTCTAT
>JAUPWC010000237.1 GCA_030916665.1 Verrucomicrobiota bacterium | reverse complement strand
TTGAGCCGGGTCAGCACTCCCTGCACGCCGACCCGGTCGTCGCGGGACACCCAGCCCTCGCCGCGCTCGGGCACAAGCGGGACCGCATCGTCGTTGAACAGGAGGACCTGGAACTTCGTGTCCGAGGGCAGGCTCGCGATCAGCCAGTGCATGGAGCGCACGACCCGCTGCCACTTGGGTGCCTCCCGTTTCTTGAAATCGGGATCGTCCAACCGCCCGGCGGCCTCGTCGATCGTGTCCCCGAGCATGCTGCCCGAGGCACGCACGAGGAAGAGCACATGGCTGCCCTCCATCTGCACGCCGGTGAGATACTGGCGGCGGTCGATGTTGGGGATGGGCACCGGGGGCGGGTCATCGGCCGGCATGTTCTTGAGGTCGGCGTAGAGGCGGGCCTCTTCGTTTTGGAGGGCCAGCAATTCGCGCAGCAGCCGCTTGAGCTCCTGTTCCTGCTCCTCCGCGCGGCGGCGGACCTGGCGGTTCTGCTCCTGCACCTCGGCGAGCTCGACCTCGGTGAGCGATTCGGGGCGCGCCAGCTTGTCCAGGGCGTCGCGCTCCTTCGTGACTTCCTTCTCCATGTCGGCCACGCGCTGCTTGAGTTCCTCGATGTCGATGTCGGTGTGGTCGGCCTTCTGCCCCGTGGTGAGGATGAACAGCAGCAGCACCGCGCCGAAGCCGCAGCAGATGCAGTCCATGAAGGACATGCTGAACACCTCGGTCTCGCGGCGTTTGCCCTTGAGCATGGCGTTCCCTCCTCAGCCGTGGCGGTGGAGCGCGGCCCCGGCGTCGGGGCAGTAGGCAAACAGCACCTCGGTTTCGTGGGTGCCGTGATGGATGGAGAGCCGGTCGCCGGGTTCGACGAGCGTGCGCTCGGCGAGCTGCGTGACCTGCGAAGCCGGCAGCCACCACAGTCCGTCCTTCTGCTCCAGCAGCACCTGACCGCCGGGGCCCACGCCGTCGAATTCCTCGGGCAGGGTCAGGTCGGGCGAGAGCGGGGCGGGGCCGATGGCAAAGACCTTCTGACCGTCGAGCGGATGTCCGAGGCCCTCGCACAGGGCATGGGTCGGACGACGGGCCAGGGCGGTGCGGCGGGCCTTGATCAGGCGGATGACCAGCCGCTGGGCGGACTGTTGCGGCAGCAGCGCGGCTGGAACCGCGTTCTCAACCGGCACGTCGTCGATTTCCGCGGGAACCTCGCGTCCGGCACCCAGCCGCGCCGCGCCGCAGGCGGCGGCACCGGGCGGCAGGTGGATCACGCGGGACAAACCGGCCGCTTGCAGCACGCCGGCCAGCCCGGGCAGCAGGTCCGCACGGGCGGTGAGCGCGACGGTGCAGCGCAGCGCGCGGCCGGCGCTCTTCTTGAGGATGGCCTGCGCGCCCTGCAGCAGGGACTGGTTGAAGGCGATCAGGTCCGAGGCCAGCTGGTCGCGCGTGGCGACGAGCTCATAGGTGCGCGTGCCGGTGTTGATCTGGTAGTGGTAGCCCATCACCCCGGTGAGCAGAAATTCCTTGGTCTGCCGGTAGAACGCCTGGCCGATGCGCCCGTCCTCCTGGATGTCGAAGGTCGTGTGCCGGAGGAAGCGGTTGGCCATCGTCGTGGTGAGGTGGCGCAGCAGGTCGTTGAAGCCCGCGTGCGAGACCTTGGCGAAGTCGCGCCGCACGAGCCGCCCGTCGGTTTCCGGCTGGAACAGCGTGAGCTCAGCGCCCCGCAGATGCAGGTCGATCACCAGCAGCGGCTGGTGGTGGTCGAAGTAGTCGAGCCGGGGGTCGCACAGGGCGGCAGAGGCCATGTCCACGATGCCGGCGAGCGGCAGCTTCAGCTCGTGGGCCATGCCGAGCAGCAGGCCGATGCGCTCCTCCTCGGTGGCCGCATCGAGGAAATACTCGCCGGGCACGGCGAACACGGCCTTGGCGGGCGTCCCCGCGACCGAGTCCACCCGGCCGAGATAGTCACGCAGGAAGAAGTAGGCGAGCTGCGAGTAGGATTGCGGCTTGCCGACCGGCCCGAGCGGCGAGGCGTCGTGGGAGAGGCGGCTCCACAGCTCGTGGGTGACCTGCTTGGGGCGGGCGTGCCAGAATTCCTCGGCGGGCGGGCCGAAGCTCGTCTTGCTGCCGTCCTGATAGGCGAGCCCGAGCCAGCCCAACGGGCCGCCGTTCTCGAGCAGGGGGTAGCCGGGGTGTCCCTCGCGGGGAAACGCCGCTTCGAAGCCAGCGTCGCACAGTTCGATGCCGAGGGTGCTCATGGCTCAGGCTCCGGTTGAATCCGCCTCGCGCAGCGGCACGCGCATGATGTGCACGAGTTTTTCGCGGCAGTAGTTCTGAAGCTCCAGGATCAGCGCCTCCTGGCGCGACTGCAGCATGTGCAGCATATACATCAGGATCATGCTCAGGATCAGGGCCACCAGGGTGGAGTTGAAGGCGAGGCCGAGCGCCGAGATCACGCCGCTGAGGTCGCCCTTGATCGCCTCCTCGGCGTGCGTGAGCGCGTCGCCGATGCCGCGCACCGTGCCGATGAAGCCCACGGCGGGGATGGCCCAGGCGATGTAGCGGATGAGGGAGAGTTCGGAGTCGAGGTTGTCGGCGACAAGTTCGGCGCGTTCTTTGACGGCGCTCGCCGCGTCCTGCACCGAGCTGGTGGCCTGGAAGCGGTGCAACGCGGCCAGCAGGAAGTCCGGCAGGAGCCGCTCGCGCCAGCGCGGGGTGGCCTCGACGGCCTCCCGCATATGTTTGTATCGGTCGAGCGCGTCCTCCGGGATGATACGCTCGCCTTGGCGCACGCCGATGAAGTCATGTTTCAGCAGCGAACGCTCGCGGCCAACCTCGAGCAGCTTGTAGGTGAGGATGATCGTGGCCCAGATCCAGAGGGCGAGTTCCACGGCCTGCTCGGGGTCCTTGATGATGATGTAGATTGAACGGGGCGCGACCTTGGCCTCTTCGGTCTGGCGGGCGGCGGCCAGGCGCTGGGTGATCTCGATCTCTTTGACGCGTGGATTCACCACCATCGCGAAGAAGATCCAGACCACGAGGATCGAGGCCAGGAGGCCTATGTTGGGGATGAGGAAGTCGCGCGAGAGAATGCCCTTGTTGCGAGAGAGGATGGCCATGGGTGCGAAGCGGTCAGTTGCGCCGGTTCAAGGCTGGATCACGGGGTGAGACAAGAAACTCAGGACCGAAACAAAAGGAGATTTGATAAAATAGCCAACACAACTAGGCTGCTTCTCGTTTCCCTCACCTATGAACCACTCTCAAGGTGTCCGCGCCTCGAATGTCATGCGGCGGTCGTCAACCGGCAGCGTCATGGCCGCCCTTCTCATCTGTGTCGCGGGCTGCCAGGTGGCCCCGTCGAAGACTGTCACCGGTGCCGGCACCGGTGCCGCCGCCGGTGCGGTGGTTGGCGGCCTCGCCGGCAGCGCCAGCGGCAACACCAGCCAGGGTGTGCTCGCCGGCGCAGGCGCGGGTGCGATCATCGGCGGCATCGTCGGCCTCACCCAGGAAATGAAGGAGCGCAAGGAGCAGGACCGCCTCGCCCAAGAACGCGCCTACCAGCAAGAGCTGGCCCGCAAGCGCGCCGAGGAGGCCAAGACCAAGGCGCTGCTTGAGGAGGAAATGGCCGTCGCCCAGGGCTTCCAGATTTCCGACCTCGAGCTCAACGAGGCGCAGAAGAAGGTGGACAGCGCCGCCGGCCGTCTCGCCAAGCTGCGCGAGGAACGCACCGCCGCCCTGAGCAAGAAAAAGGCCCTCGACGAGGCCAACGAAAAGCTCCTCGCCACCGAGGCCGAGATTGTCCGCCTGGAGGAGGAACTGGCCCGCCTGAAGAACGCCCCGGTCGAGAGCACCTCCGCGACCACCGCCAGCGCGCCGCCCGCTGACGCGGTCACGCCGAACTGATTTCGCCAAATCACCTCCACGCCCTCTCCCCAGCTGGCATGAAGACAAGCCACCTATCGCGAACTCTTGCGGCCGCCGTCGCCGGAGTCTTTGTCGCTCTCCTGACGGGCTGCGACTCCAGCAAGACCTACACCGTCCAGGTTGACGCCATCGCCAACCCGACTGAAACCGGCCAACCCGCCGCCTCGGCGCAGTCCTACCACATCCGCAGCCAGAACCCCAAGCTGGACGAAGACAGCCTCCGCTACAAGGAGGTCGCCGACTACGTGCGCACGGCCCTCTCCGGCAAGGGCATGTATGAGGCCCCCACCCCCGAGAAGGCCGATGTCGTGATCGACATCGACTACGGCATGGATGCCCCGCGCATCAAGTTCGAGACCGTCAGCCAGCCGATTTATCAACAAAAGGAAGGAGATGTTTATCAAACGGTGGTCCGGGTTCCAATTCGCAATCCTGAAACCGGACAGATTTTCTATGTCGAGCGAGTCAGCACAGTGCGCGGCCCGGATAAAATCGAATTTATGGGCACTCAAGAGACAATCCACCCGGTGGTGGTCTACGAGAAGTTCCTCAAGCTCTCCGCCCGGGAAAACCGTGAAGCCACCGAGGGCCGCGCGCCGCCCGAGGTCTGGAGCGTGAACGTCTCCGCCGAGGACAACAGCCAGGAGCTCCGCAAATACATGCCCATCCTCGCCTCCGCCACCGCCGATTACATCGGCACGAACACCAAGGAGTCGAAGCCCGTGAAGATCAGCGAGGGCGACGAGGTGGTGACCTTCATCAAGAAGGGCATGTGAGCCGGTGTTGGCGGGATTGCAGTTGTCCGTGAATTCCGCTGCGCCCATTGTTCCGTCCATGCGAATTTCGCGCCTGCCTTTTCTGGGCTGCTTGCTGGCCGCGTTGTGGTTTGCCGGCTGCTCCACGGTCCACGAAGTCACCATCGACGCCATCAGCGACCGCAACAAGCCGCTCGGCAGCGCCTACCACATCGATATCGCCGATCCCACGGGCGGCGTCGATCCGGCCCTGCATGCGACCGCGACCGCGGCCATTAAGGACGCCCTCGCCGCGCGCGGACTCTACGAGGCGCCCGCCAGCGCCAAGCCCGACATGATCATCCAGGCCAGCTACCAGATGGGGCACGGCTACGTGAAGATCGTCACGCAGCGCAACACCGACATCATGCTCGGCGGCATCACCCCGCCGCTGGATTCCAAAGCCGTGGTGGTTTACGACAAGACCATCGAGCTAACCGGCCGCGCCCCTCCCGGGGCCGACGGCAAGGAAGGCACGGAACTCTGGAGCGTGAAGACCAAGATCACCGACACCAAACAGCAGCTCGCGCCCTACCTTGATGCGCTGGCCTCGGCCTGCATCGACTACATCGGCGAGAATCCGGGGCGCGAAATCACGCTGCCCGTTGACAGCCAGCACGCGAAGAGCCTGCTCCAGCAGCGCCCCGGCGCGCAGGCCGCCCAGTGACGGCGACCCGCGGGCCGGACAACGGCCGGCTCAGAAACGGTAGGCGGCGCTCACGCCCACCTGACGCGGGTCCGCGCGGTTCTCATAGCGCGTCTCGATGTAATCCGGGTCCGCGTTGCCGAAGAAATAGACGCGGCGGTCGTATTCCTCGTCCCACAGGTTTTTGCCCCAGAGCGTGACGCTCCAGCGCTCCCAGGCGTAGCCGAGCGTGGCGTTGACCACGCGGAAGGCGCGGCGCGCCTCGTTCTGGTTGTTGGAATCAAACTGCTGCGCCCGGGCGACCACCTCGGCGCCGCCGAAGACGCCGGCACCGGCATCGTAACGCACGCCGAGCGTGTAGCCGTAGCGCGGCGTGTTGGCCAGCACGCGACCGCCGCCGGTGTTGCCGTTGCCGAGCGTGAACGGCTCCAGTTCGGAGCGCATCAGCGCGAGCGACGCGCGCACGGACCAGGCCGGCGTGAGCGCGTAGGCACCGGAGGCCTCGAGACCGTAGACGTGCGAGTCGCCGCCGTTGTCGGTGAAGAAACGGTAGTTGCCGCCGAAGCCGGCCGAGTCGCGCACCTGCGTGTCCTCGCGCTGAATCAGGAAGCCCGTCACTTCGCCCGTGAGCTTGGCGTCGAGCCAGTGGCCGCGCAGGCCGGCCTCCCAGTTCCAGAGCGTCTCCGTGCCGTAGGTGAGCGGGTCGTTCGTCACGTCGATGCGCGCGTCCACGTTGATGCCGCCGGCCTTGTAGCCGCGGGTGACGGACACGAAGGCCAGCTCGTTCGCGCTCAGGTCGTGCTCGATCACCACGCGGCCGCCCCAGAGCGTGTCGTCGAAGGAGGGACTCGTGTTCACCACCGGGTCATGGCTGTTGCTGCTCGCGCGGTAGCGGGTCTTCGTGCCGGCGCCGTGCATGTCGATCTGCTCGGCGCGCAAACCGGCGATCAGGCGCGAGCCCTCACCGAGATCATGGGCGATCTGACCGAACAGCGCGGTGTTTTCCGCCCGGTAATGCGTGCGCAGGCCGCGGACGTTCCAGGGATCGGTGTTGGTGTAGCGCGAAAATTCCTCGGTGTCGGAATAAAACGCCCCGAGCGTCCAGCGGCGCGCGGCGCCGGGCGCGGAATCGAGCCGCAGCTCCTGGTTGACCACCCAGCGCAGGCGGGCGAGATCGCTGAAGCCCATGTAGGAGGCGTCGGTCCAGTCGTCGTCGTAGCTGTAGCGCGAACGCGTGCGCGCTACGCCGGTGACCGAGGTGACCCGCACGCCCTCCCAGCCGGAGAAGGTGCCGCGCAGGCTCGCGGCCGCCGACTTCTGCGCATCCTGGCCCGGCTGGTCGCTGAACGTGTTGCGCCCGTTGTTGTCGAGGGCGAACTCGTCGTAGCCGTTGTCGAAGTCGGCGGCGAGCAGCGTGGCGTCCCAGCGCCAGAGTTCGTTCGGATTCCAAGTGAACCGCAGGCGCGCGGTCTGCTCGTCGCGGGCATTGGTGTCGCGGTTGAGCGAAAGGTTGCGGCGGAAGCCGTCGCTCTCGCTCTGCTGCAGGGCCAGGCGAAACATCAGCTGCTCGGGTCGGGCCGTCGCAAGCGGGCCGCCCACGGCAACGCTGCCGGTGCGGAGCGAGTCGTCACCGACTGTGGCCTCGGCGCGGCCGGTCCAGTAGGGCGTCGGCGCGTTGGTCACGAGGCGGACGACACCGCCGGCCGCGTTGGCGCCGAAGGCCCCGGCCTGCGGGCCGCGCAGCACCTCGGCCTGGCTCACGTCGAAGGTTGAGCCGATCGTGCCGAGACCGGTGAAATCGAGATCGTCCACGAGAAAGCGCACCGCCGAATCCGGTGTTTCGCCCTCGAACTGCGAGTTCTCGCCAATGCCGCGGATCTGCAGGTAGCGCGGACGCGACGAGCCGCCGGTCCACGTGAGGTTGGGAATCTGGTCCACGAGGTCTCCGAAATGCCGGACCGCGCCGGAGCGCAGCGCCGGTTCGTCATAGACCGTGACGCTTGCCGGAATGCGCGCGAGCGGCGATTCCCAGAGGTCGGCGGTGACGCGCACCGGTTCGAGTTTCACCGGCGCGCCATCGACGGCGGGGCGGGTGGTCTGGGCCGGCGCGGTCGTGAAGGCCGTGCTGGCGAGCGTGAGGAGGAGCCCTGCGACTTTGCTCAGGGCAGGGATTCGTGTCGGGAGTTGCATGGGTGTGAATGGCCCGACCCAAATGGACTCCCGAGAGAAGGGGCGCCACGCGCCCCATGGCGCTTTCGCGGCGCCTGCTGTTTCCTTCGTCGGCATGATCCGTTCAGGTTCGAAGGGTCGAGCGGTCGAGCGCACCGCAATCTCAGTCCTCCGCGGAGGACACCCCTACAGGCAAGGCCGGACGAAACGCCCGCGCCGCGCTTAGACAAGCCTAAGTTTTTCCGGCCCCCGCTTGCCCGGTCTGTCATTTCGCACAATCTGCTGCTGATTCGATGAATAACCGTTTCCTGCTCACCACCGTCATAGCGCCTGAGCGCTACGCGGATTCCGCGGCGTTAGTTGCTTTGCTCAGATGACTTAACTTGCGGTGGACAACGTCCCGCACCCGTGCCCAGATGCGACTTTTTCCGATGAAGGTCACCCACGCACTTTCCCTGCTTCTGGTCTGCGGAGCCGCCGCCGCGCACGCGCAGACCGCGGGCGGGCCGGTGACGGTGCTGGAGAAATTCATCGTCAGCGAGAGCGCCGGTTACCGCGCAGGCGACGTGTTGCCGACCTCGCGGCCGGTGGATTCGGTCTTCGGCGCCGGACAGCCGGTGCTCGAACTGCCGCGCGCGGTGACCGTCATCACACCCGAGCTCATGCGGCGCTTCGACCTGCAGAGCCTCGCCGACCTGGCCCGCATCGGTGCGGGCACGCAAACCGCCAACTACTTCGGCATCGCCGGCACGCCCTATCTGCGCGGCGCCAAGGCCGGCGTGTTCTTCAACGGCATGGGCCGCGCCTACCAGCGCAATGAGATGCCCATGTCCTTCGGTTCGCTCGAGGCGCTCGATCTCGTGAAGGGCCCCGCGCCCGCCCACCTCGGACCGGTGCCCGAGGGCGGCTACGCCAACTTCATCCCGAAATCCCCCTACTTCGACCGGGCCCGCGGCTCGCTGGCAGTCACCGTCGGCTCGCACGAACTCCGCCGTGCGCAACTCGACTACGGCCGCCCGCTGCTCCTCGGCACCAAGCCCGCCGCCTACCGCGTGTCACTCACCGGCCAGCAGGCCGGCAGCTACTGGAAGAACGTCGGCAACGACCACTTCTCGGCCTACGTCGCACTCAAGGTGCGGCTCGGCGAGCATCTCAGCCTGTTCACCGGGGCGGAATACTACGATTTCCACAGCAATGAGAATCCCGGCTGGAACCGCGTCACGCAGGACCTCATCGACCGCGGCGAATACATCATCGGCGAACCGCAGCACATCGTGAGCGCCGCCTGGGGCGGCATCGCCGACCGCGACCTTCTCGTCGCGCCGGGGGCGTTCACCGGCCAGCCGGCCAACTTCCGCGCGCTCATCCTGCCCGCCGCCGTGGCCGAGGCGCGCATCACCCCCGGGTTGCTGGCGCTGATGGAGGACCGGCGTGCGGCCGACGGCGGCTACCGCTACACCCAGGCATATTTCGACGCCGGCGGCACGGCGCTCACCGAGAAGATCGGCGGCTCCACCGTGCTGTCGGACCCGAACGACTTCGCCGATTCACGCGACTTCCTCTGGTTCCTCGACCTCGTCTCGACCCATGATTCCGAGCGCACGGTCACTTGGAAGTCTCTCATCGAGAAGCTCCGCACCGACAAGCACTCCAGCTACGGCTACGGCATGGCGACGGAGCAGCTGGTCGTGGACAACAAACTGCTGGTCGAGCAACGCGGCCTGCTCCCGCGCGACACCACGCTCACCTACGGCGCGGGCCTGCGCTTCACCCACGCGTGGATGCTGCAGGATTTTGCGGCCGAACCGTTCAACCGCCGCGACATCAGCCGCCCGACGATCTCGGCCAACAGCCGCGTGCCGGCGGGCCGCGATCTCGATCCCAACGGACGCAATCTCTGGTCCACCAGCATCGGCGGCAGCACCGAGTCGGATCTCTGGCAGGGCGCGATGTTCGGCACGGCCCGCACGCGTTGGAGCGAGCGCTTCGACACCTTTCTCTCGCTGCGCGCCGAGACGGTGAACTACCGCGCCGATCTGCCCGCCGGTGTCGGACGCGCCACCCCGGCGCAACGTGACGCCGCCGTGCGCCGCGGCGAGAAGCACCACGGCTCGGGCGCGCTCAGCGCGGTCTGGCGCCCTTGGACCGACACCAATATCTACGCCAGTTACCAGCGCGGCACCGCCTTGCAGCCCGGCCAGGGCGGCACAGTTAACAGCAAGAGCAACTTTGCCTCCGCCGAACTCAAGGAACTCGGCGTGAAGGTCTTGTTGCTCGACGGACACCTGTTCGCCGGGATCGCCGCCTACGAGTGGGAAAACGCCCGCTTCAACGATCGCGAGAACCGCGCCGAGCGCCTGCGCGGACGCGGCACGGAACTCGAACTCACCTGGGCGCCGTCCGAGCGGCTCAGCGTCATCGCCTCCGCCGGCTCGCAGCGCGTGTTCCGCCTCGATCCGCTGGGTTTTCGCGCCCGCTACGGCACCGCGGCACGCATCGCGCTCGAGTCCGCGGCGTTCGACGCCGGGGTCACACCGACACCCGCGCTGAATCCGCGGCTGATCTACCCGGGCACGCCCGAAACGCAGGCGAAACTGGACGTCGCGTGGCAGGTCACGCCCGCCTGGGGCTGCTCCGTCGGCGCGGTGTGGAGCCACGCGTTCTACCACAATTTCGAGCGCACACTGGTTCTGCCGGAGTCGCTGATCTGGCGGGGCAGCCTGCACTGGCGGCAGGGACCGTTCACCGTGCGCCTGAGCGTGGAGAATCTGTTCGGCGAGGATTATTTCCTGGGGGCCGATCCGTTGTTTTCCCACAACAACCTCGTGACCAAGGCTCCTGAAACCGAAGGCAAGCTCACGGTCACCTGGAATTTCTGAGGCGGACGCGATCCCGACCTCCAGAAATCATGAAGGGCGCCCCTTGCGGGACGCCCTGCATGACCTAACACCAAGCAAACCGTAAGAACTACAAACAATGTTCGTTGCGATGAACGCGCACTGATGTCGTTAGGATAGACGCCGGTCGGATCGAAAACGTTGAATATTTCTGCAGGAATTTCTGTGAATAAGTTTTTCAGGAAATGACTGGCGTTGTGCGTTGGGGGCCAGTTGGTTACGCGCGGTGAGGTTCCAAATCAGGGGCAAGGCCGTCTGCCCTGCCCTTCGCATGCCCGCATAAAATGAACCCGCCGTCTGTCTCCCGTCCGCACCTCTTCGGGGTGCTCGCCGGTCTGGCGCTCTCCGCCGGACTGATCTTCGCCGCCACCGTGCTCGCCAACGCCTGGACCCGCATCGCCGAGTCCCAGGTCATCAACGTCACTGGCTCCGCCCGCAAAAACGTCCGCTCCGATCTCGCGATCTGGCGGGCCAGCTTCTCCGTTGAAGCGCCCACCCTGATCGAAGCGCAGGAAAAACTCCGCGCCGACCACGCGAAGGTCTCCGCCTTTTTCGCCGCGCGCGGCATCGCGGGTTTCTCCGCCTCGCCGGTGGAAATCCGCGAACTGGTCGCCAAGCAGCGGAACGAGGAGGACGACACGGTCACGAATTTCCGCGTCGGCTACCGTCTGAGCCACTCCATCGAGGTGCATTCGGAAAACGTGGACCTGCTGCCGAAACTCGCGGGCGAATCCGGCGAACTGCTGCGGCAGGACGTGGCGTTCGTCTCGGGCGGTTTCGATTTCATCTACACCAAAGCTGGCGAAGCCAAGGTCGAGATGATGGCCGAGGCCACGCGGGACGCCCGCACCCGCGCCGAGCAGATCGCCGTGCAGGGCAACCGCCAAATCGAGGCGTTGCGCAACGCGAAGATGGGCGTCGTGCAGATCAACCCGCTGCACTCCACGGCCACGAGCTGGGAGGGCAACAACGACACGTCCGCCGTCGAGAAGACGATCATCGCCACGATCACCGCGACCTTCGCGATGAAGTAGGACGGTCAGTGACGGACTTTACAGGTGAATCTCCGCCGGCATCACGGTGCCGGCGGATTTTTCCGGCACGGGCTCGGCCTTCAGCGGATAGCGGAACTGCTTCCCCTCGAAGTTACGGAAGACCACTTCGGCGTCGGTGATGCGCTCCACGTAGTCGGGATTGATCGGGACTTTCCCGCCGCCACCGGGGGCGTCGATCACGTATTGCGGCACCGCGTAGCCGGTCGTGTGACCGCGCAGGGCCTTGATGATCTCGATGCCCTTGCGGACGTCGGCCTTGAAATGCGCGCCGCCGGTGATGAGGTCCATCTGGTAGATGTAGTAGGGGCGCACGCGCATCCGCAGCAGGCGGTGGACGAGCGCCTTCATGACCTCGGGGTCGTCGTTCACGCCGCGCAGCAGCACGCTCTGGTTGCCGAGCGGCACGCCGGCAAAGGCCAGGCGCTCGCACGCATCCTTGAGCTCCTGCGTGGCCTCGCGCGGGTGGTTGACATGGATGCTCATCCAGATCGGCCCATGCTTACGGAAAATTTCGCCCAACTCCGGCGTGATGCGCTGCGGCAGAAATACCGGGATGCGCGAACCGATGCGGATGAACTCGACGTGCTTGATCGCGCGCAGGCGGCCGAGCAGGTGCTCGAGCTTCTTGTCGGACAGCAGCAACGGGTCGCCGCCCGAGAGCAGGACATCGCGGATCTCCGGGTGCGCCTCGATGTAGCGCAGGGCCTGCTCGTATTCGGGATGGAAGTTGTAGTCCTGCGCGTTGCTCACGAGCCGGCTGCGCGTGCAGTAGCGGCAGTAAGAGGCGCAGCGATCCGTCACGAGGAACAGCACGCGGTCGGGGTAGCGATGCACCAGCCCGGGCACCGGCGAGTGTTCATCCTCCCCCAGCGAGTCGAGCATTTCGCCCGAGGAGACCACCATCTCGTCGCTGCGCGGGATGACCTGCTTGCGGATCGGGCAGTCCGGATCGTTGCGATCAATCAGGTTGAAGAAATACGGGGTGATCGCGAGGGCCAGCTTGTCCTTGGCGAAGAGGCACCCGGCCTTTTCGGATGGCGTGAGGATCAGGTAACGCTCCAGCTGTTCAATGGTCGTGATCCGGTTCTTCAGCTGCCAGGTCCAGTCCTTCCAGTCCGACTCCGGAACGTGCGACCAAAGGCCTTGGCCTGAAAACCAGGCGGAGCGATCTTCGAGGTAGGACATGTGAGGAATTGAGAGATAGCCTGCCCGTCTGAGGTGTCAAACGAGGTGGTGCCATGGAGCACGTGTTCCAGCAGACTTTTCGTCAGGCCCAACCGGGCGCAGTCCAGCAAGTTGCAGAACTGACACCCGGCCATTCAACCCCCGCAGGCACACATTTGCAGTAAGCCTGGGCAGGATTGTGCCGATTTGTTGGGCAATGCCCCTGCCAGCACGGTGCTAGAATGCCACCTACCCCACACGCTTTAAACGAGCTTAACCGCCGATCCGCCTCCAACCCCCATCTGGCCGCCAGCCTTTTGATTGCAGGGGTGCTGATGGTGCTGGGCGGATTTGTGGCGCTCTGGTTGAACATCGGGGCACGGCCCGGAAGCGGCGCCCTGCTGGCTTATGCCGCTGTCTGCACCCTGATCGCGCTTGGCAGTCTCGTCTGGGCAGGTTGGACCCTGGCCAGCAACTTCCTTAAACAGAAGCAGGAGCAGGTTGTCCAAACCACCCTCTCCCAATTGAAGGCCATCTGGGACAACGCCCCGCTGAGCATCATCCTCTTTGATCCGCACGACCCGCATGTTCCCGTCAAGATCGTGGACTGCAACCCACGCGCCTGCGAAATGCACGGCTATTCGCGCGAAACCCTGATCGGCCAGTCGATCGACGTGCTCGAGGCCCACCCGTGGGCCCACCGCACGCCCAACTGGATCGACCAATTCCGCGTCAAGCGCCGCTACGAGGGTGAAAGCGAACACAAGCGCCGCGACGGCTCCACCTTTTGGATCGAATACTTCACCAGCCTCATCGTCGTCGACGGCCGCGAATACGTCCTCGGCATGGACCGCGACTGCACCGCCCGCAAGCTGGCCGAGCAGGCGCTCCGCGCGAGCGAGGAGCGCTGGCAGCTCGCGGTCGCCGGCAGCAACGAGGGCGTGTGGGACTGGCAGATCGAGGAGGACGCCTTCTGGTTCTCCCCGCGCTGGAAAAGCATGCTCGGCTTCTTCGACGACCAGCTCCCCAACCAGCGCCGGGTGTGGATGGACCGCATCCATCCCGACGACCGCAATCTCGTCGAGAACGCCATCGCCACGCACCTCATGCAGAACACCGCGATCCTGCACTGCGAATACCGCATCCTGCACCAGGACGGTTCGTGGATCTGGGCGCTCGTGCGCGGCAAGGCCCTGTTCGGCGAGGACGGCCGGCCGCGGCGCATGGTCGGCACCCAGACCGACATCACCCGCCAGAAACAGGCCGAGGCCGAGCTGCGCCAGGCCAAGGACGTCGCCGAATCGGCCGACCGCGCCAAGAGCGAATTCCTCGCCGTCATGAGCCATGAGATCCGCACCCCGATGAACGGCGTGCTCGGTTTCACCAATCTCCTGCTCGACACCCCGATGAACGGTGAGCAGCGCGACTGGCTCACCACCATCCGCTCCAGCGGCGAATCCCTGCTCACGCTCATCAACGACATCCTCGACTTCTCCAAGATCGAGTCGGGCAACATGGAGTTCGACCAGCACCCGGTCTCCGTGCGCCGCACGATCGAGGAAGTGCTCGACCTCCTCTGGAGCAAGGCCAACGAGAAAAAGATCGAGCTGCTCCACTGGATCGAGAGCGACGTGCCCGACTGGATCCTCACCGACGGCACCCGCATGCGCCAGGTGCTCGTCAACCTCATCGGCAACGCCATCAAGTTTACGGCCAAGGGCGAGGTCGAGGTGCGGGTCAGCCTGCTGCCCGCCGACGGCGAACGGAAGTCCCCCCTGCTCGTCATCAACGTGCGCGACACCGGCGAAGGCATCCCCGCCGACCGCGTCAACCGCCTCTTCAAGCCCTTCAGCCAGGCCGACTCCTCGACCACGCGGAAATACGGCGGCTCGGGCCTCGGTCTGGCCATCAGCCGCAACCTCGCCAACCTGCTCGGCGGCGACATCGTGCTCGCGGAAAGTTCCGCCAGCGGCTCGGTCTTCAACTTCTCCCTCGCGGCCAATCCCACCGTCGCCCCCGCCGACGCCTTCGAGACTCCCGCGCCCGTGCAGCCGGCCGTCGCGCTCGAGGGCCGCACGGCGCTCGTGGTGGACGACAACGAGGCCAACCGCCGCATCCTCACCAGCCTGCTCCACCGGTGGGGCCTGACCACGGTCAGCTTTGAACACCCGGTCGCGGCCATCGAATACCTCCGCAGCCACCCCGAGCCCGACCTCGGAGTGCTCGACATGATGATGCCCGACATGAACGGCGTGGAGCTTGCCGCCCGCCTCCATGGCCAACCCGGACATGAGAAGCTGCCGCTGATCCTCCTCTCCTCCATCAGTCGCGAGGATCTGCGGGCCTTCAACCCGATGGAGCAGTTCAACGTCGTCCTCACCAAGCCGCTCCGCCAAAATCTCCTGCTCGAAGCGATCAACAAGACCCTCGCGGCCCCCGACAAGCCCGCCGAAACCGGCAGCCGGCCGCCCATCGCGGTCCCGCGCGCCCAACAGCTCGACCCCACGTTAAGCAAGCTCGTGCCGCTGCGCATTCTCGTCGCCGAGGACAATCTGGTTAACCAGAAGCTCATCGCCGGCCTGCTGCGCCGCCTCGGCTACACACCGCAGATCGTCGGCCACGGCCAGGCCTGCCTCGAAGCCCTGAACCGCGACCGCTACGACCTCATCCTCATGGACTGTCAGATGCCCGAGATGGACGGTTACGAGGCCACCACCCGCATCCGCCGCGGCGAGGCCGGTGAGCACCACCGCGACATCCGCATCATCGCCCTGACCGCCGCCGCCATGGCCGGCGACCGCGAACGCTGCCTCGAATCGGGCATGAACGACTATCTCACCAAGCCCATCCAGGCCCCCGAAATCATCCGCCTGATCACCGCCAGTCAGCCGACGCCGCAATCCCCTGCCTAGGGCGTGCTTGCGTCGCTGGACACAGAATTGCTCGGAAACCGCTTGGCAGGGTCGCACGAACACTTTTTCGTGCGTCTTTAATGTCTGCTTCCCAGCCCGCAATTCTCGCCCTTGAAGATGGTTCCGTGTTCCGGGGCACGGCTTTCGGCGCCCCGGCCACCATCGCCGGTGAGTGCGTGTTCAACACCTCGATGACCGGCTACCAGGAGATCCTCAGCGATCCCTCCTACTTCGGCCAGATCGTCACCATGACCGCCGTGCAGATCGGCAACTACGGCATCAACGCCGAGGACGAGGAGCACGCCGGCCCCAAGGCCAGCGGCCTCGTCGTCCGCGAGGTCTCGCCCATCGTCAGCAACTGGCGCAGCACGCTCTCCCTCGACGCCTACCTGAAGAAGCACGGCATCCCCGGCATCAGCGAAGTGGACACCCGCGCCCTCACCAAAAAACTGCGCGTGGACGGCGCGATGAAGTGCTGCCTCAGCACGCTGCCCCTCAGCGACGCCGACGCCATCGCCCGCGCCAAGGGCTGGCAGGACATGGCCGGCAGCGACTACGTCAAGGACACCACCTGCAAGGCCCCCTACATCTGGGGCGCCGACGACGCCTCGCGCCACAACGCCCAGTATCTCCCCGTCGGCACCACCGGCGGCGCCACGCGCACCCCCGCGAAGAAGTTCAAGGTCGCCGCCTTCGACTACGGCGCGAAATACACCATTTTCCGCAAGCTCGTGCGCCACGGTTTCGAAGTGCAAGTCTTCCCCGCCACCGCCACGCACCAGCAGGTGCGCGAGGCCGGCGTGGACTGCCTGTTCCTCTCCAACGGCCCCGGCGACCCATCAGCCCTGCCCTACATCCACAAGACCGTCACCGCGCTGCTGCCCGACTACCCGACCTTCGGTATCTGCCTCGGCCACCAGATGGTCACGCACGCGCTCGGCGGCACGACCTACAAGCTCAAGTTCGGCCACCGCGGCGGTAACCAGCCCGTGAAGAACCTGGAGACCGGCAAGGTGTCCATCACGGCCCAGAACCACGGCTTCGCCACCGATCCCAAGTCGCTTGAGGCCCGCGGCGCCCTCGTCACCGAGATTAATCTCAACGACAACACCGTCGAAGGCCTGCGCCACAAGGAGCTCCCTGTTTTCTCCGTGCAGTATCACCCCGAAGCCGCCCCCGGCCCCAACGACGCCGACCCGCTCTTCGAGGATTTCTACAAGCTCGTCGAAAAGCGCAAGGCGGGGAAGATTTGAGCCACCCCGACGGAGGCTTTGCGGAGATGGCGAAGCCAACACAGGAAGCACGCGAAACCTGAGCAGGGCCGGTCTCCGACCGGCCTTTTCTTTGGTGCTCCCGGCTCAGGCTTCCTGGAAAATGTCGTGGTGGCTAATGGCCGCGACAGGGGCGGAGGTGGGCTTGCCCGTGTGAGCTGTCGGGCGGATCAGCAACTGCCTGTCCTTACCCGGGGTGGCAATTGGCACATCGGGGCGGCTGACGCCACCGATGAGGTGCTGGAGATGGCCGACGATGGCCTTAAGCGACCGGGCCTGGGCGTTCAATTCCTCGGCGGCGGCAGCCGTCTCCTCGGAGTTGCTGGCATTGCCCTGGGTGACCTTGTCCATCTGGGAGATGGCGATCGTTATCTGGCCGATGCCCTGGCTCTGCTCCTGCGACGCGGTGGCGATCTCGGTGACGAGGGATTCCAACTGTTGGATGCGGGCCTGGATATCGGTGAAGCTCTTGGCGGCCTCGGCACTGATCTGAACGCCCTGCTGGCTCTGGGCGACGGCATGCTCGATTTTGACCGCGGTTTCCTTGGCGGCGCTGGCGGACCGCTGGGCAAGCGCGCGAACCTCCTCGGCGACGACGGCGAAACCGGCACCATGCTCGCCGGCTCGGGCGGCCTCGACGGCTGCATTGAGGGCCAGGATATTGGTCTGGAAGGCGATCTCGTCGATGGTCTTGAGGATCTTGGTGATGTCCGCGGAGGCCGTGTTGATCGATTGCATGGCGCCCTGCATGGCCTGCATCTGGGTGGCACCGGCGTCGGCGGAGGTGCGCGCGGCCGAAGCAGTGGTCTTGGCTTGCTGGGAGCTGTCAGCGTTTCGCTTGGTCATGGAGGACAGCTCCTCGAGCGAAGCGCTGGTTTCCTCCAGCGAGGCGGCCTGTTCGCTGGCACCGCTGGCCAGCGACTGACTGGCGGCAGAAATCTGACCGGACGCGGAGGCGATGGATTCCGAGCCGCCGGACAGGGAAATGATCGCGGCCTGCATCGGTCCCGTGATGGAACGGATTGTCCAAAGGCCGAAACCCAAGGTGAGCAAGACCACGCCTCCCGACAAAATGGCCGCGAAGAAGAAAGCGCGCCGGGCATCAGCTTTGACCTGGCGGGTGACCGCGAGGTAGTCCGCGCTAAGCTTGTCCTCTACCTCCTTCATCAGATTGATCTTGGCGGTAACGCTCTTGAACCAAGTTTCCGCAGCGATGCCAAACCCACCGCTGGCCGCCTTGTCCAAGGCGATCTGCCGCATTTGGGCCACCTGCTCCACATCTGGCCCCCGGACCTTGCCCTTGAAGTAGGCCAATTGCTCCGCGCTCGCGTAGCCTTCAAAGGCAGAAAGGTATATGTCCTGTGCCACCACCGTCGAACGGTAGCTGGCCAGTTGGGCGTCTGTGATTTTGTCGGCGGAGAAAACCTCGGACAGGATGCCGCGCTCTATGCCGTTGCTTTCCTTGGCTTCGAGAAAACTCACGTAAGCCCCCATGCTGTTGGCTACGGCCTGCTGATCGAATTGGCGCGAGAGGATGGCACCAGCATCAAGCAAATCCGCGATGGTCTGGTTGAAATAGGCCATGGAGGCGGAACCCTCCAGAGTCACAGAGGCAATCGAACGTCTGATTTCCGGGATCCGGGCAATGGCCGCCACGGCAGGGCGGAATCGATCATCGAACAACGCCCCGTAGGCTTTGGGATCAACATGCGCCAGAGCCTGATGGAATTCATCGAGTTTTGCGTCGGTTTTCTTTTGCTGGGCTGCGAGTTCCGCGCCAAATTTCCCTCCCTTGCTGCCCAGAAAACCGGCGGATCGCCCCCGCTCCAATTGGAGTTCATGGACCAGGTCGCCCAATCGGTTTAGCCACTCCGCACTGCGCTCCATCACGTCGTATTCGTGCGTGAGACGCCACTGGGTCCAGGCGCGGTGCGATCCGAAACCCAGCAAACCGGCCAGGGGCAGGGCGAGCAGCAGCAGCAGTTTGGCCTTCAGGGAAAGATTCATGATTTGTATGGTGGTCTAATTGCCACCGAGCCCGCATCGTCGGAACGAGAGGATGAATTCGCATCCTCCGCCGCGACAACGCAGGCGGCAGGGCACACCAAATATCGGCATTTCCGGGCACAACTTGAGTTGCAGCAGATTGTGCATGCGCTCAGTGGCATTGGCCGGCGCCAGACCTGGGTTCGATCCGTATGTTCGGCAACGGAGGGTTTTCTGCTTCATCGGTCCCTATCGCAACACCGTGATCGGTAACTACCGCGCTTATGTGACGGATCCGAAAAAATCCGTGGTGCTTGAGTTCGGCGACCACAAGATTGTCGTCTCCCACCGATGTCACGCAGGCGTTCGTCGAGACCTTGCACGATGCGACCGATGGCATCTGCTAAGGAGCCGGGCCTCATCTCGCGTCTGTAGGCGGGGGACTGATACGCCAGATGGCCCGCGAACGGGCACCTTGCATCCGGCCAAGCCTACCCCAGCAGCGCCGCGAACTTCTTCGCATCCTCCGGCGTGTCCACGCCGATGGTCGGGTCCTCGGTGACGTCGATGGCGATCGGGTAACCGTTCTCGAGCACCCGGAGCTGTTCCAGCTTCTCGATCTGTTCCAGTTTGCCGGGCGCCATGCGCACGAACTGCTCCAGAAAGTCCGCCTTGTAGGCGTAGAGACCGAGGTGCTTGAAGCAGGGATTGGCCGCCACCCAGCTATCTTCGATCGTCAGCCCGAGATCGCGTGAATAGGGCATCCGCGAGCGCGAGAAATACAACGCCCGACCGGTTGAGGTCATGACCACCTTCACCTGGTTGGTGTTGTAAAAATCCACCACCCGCTTGAACGGCGTGCAGAGCGTCGCCATCGGGCAGTCGCCCTGAATCAACTTGGCCAGCGCCTGCAGCTGGGCCCCGGTCACCAGCGGCTCGTCGGCCTGCACATTCAACACGTAGCTGGCACGGACAGTGCGGTTGGCTTCTGCCAGCCGGTCCGTGCCGCTTTGGTGGCTGGCATCGGTCATAATCGCCCGGAATCCCGCGCCCTCGATGCATTCGGCCAGCAACTCATGATCCACCGCAAACCACAGCGGAAAATCGGGGGCCTGCGCCGTGATTCGCTCCGCGACCCAAAGCACAAGCGGTTTCCCTTTAATCGGATGCAACAGCTTGCGCGGGAAGCGCGTGGACTCCAATCGGCACGGCACGATGATGGCGAAGGCGGGCATGCGGGGGTCTTTGGGATTGCCAGTCGGGGCTCGACCGGATTTTGCGTTAACCTTTAATCCGACCACTTTACCCTTCCGCAATGGAAAAGAACGCCACACCCGCCGCCAACACCCTCACGAAGGAGCTCCTCGTGCAGAACAAGATGGGCATCCATGCCCGTCCGGCGGCGATGATTGTCCGGGTCACCAACAAGTTCAAAGCCGAGGTCCATGTGGAAAAGGATGACGAACAGGTGAACGGCAAAAGCATCATGGGCCTGATGATGCTGGCGGCCGCCCGGGGCTCGAAGGTCAAGTTCGTCGCCACCGGCCCCGATGCGGAGCAGATGCTGACCGAGCTCGACGCGCTCTTCGCCAAGAAGTTCGACGAGGCCTGAGACGGTCACCACGAAACACACCAAATACACGAAAGGTTCAGGCCGGTCTAAACACCGGCCTTTCTTATTTTCTGATTTTCGTGTGTTTCACGTATTTCGTGGTGCCCATCCTATATTCCGAAGAACCGATTCGCGTTCGCCGTCGTGATCTCGGCAAACCGCTCCCGGCTCACGCCAAAAAGCTCCGCGCAAAAGTCCGCCGTGTGCCGCAGGTAGGCGGGCTCGTTGGGTTTTCCACGATGCGGCATCGGCGTCAGGTAGGGCGCGTCGGTCTCGATCATCAGCCGGTCCAGTCCTTGGGCCAGCGCCGCCGCGCGGACCGCATCGGCGGTCTTGTAGGTGATGATGCCCGTGAACGACCCGTAGCCGCCGCGCTTCGTCAGCTCGGCCATCTCGGCCGGTCCTTCCGCGAAGCAGTGAAACACGACCCGCGTCCAGGGCAGCTCGCTGGCATCGATCATCTCCACGCACTCGCGGAACGCTCCACGCGAATGCACCACGAGCGGACACCCCAGCCGCTTCGCCAAGTCCAGCTGCACGGCGAAAGCCGCCTTCTGCCACCCCAGAATTTTCTCCGCCTCGGCCGGATTGTCCTTGGGCAGATGAAAACGGTCCAATCCCGTCTCACCCAGTGCCACCGGCTTGACCTCCCCACCCCAGAACCCTTCCAACTGCGCCACCCGGTCGGCCCAATCCGCGCCCACGCTGCACGGATGCAAGCCGACTGAGTAGCGAACCCATTGACCATGCGCACGGGCCAGGTCCTGATAAAGCGTCCAATCATCGGTGTCGGTTCCGATGGTGATCATCGTTTCGAGTCCGGCTTCGGCCGAACGGCGCAGGATGCCCGGCAGTTCGCCGCGCCGGGCAAAGGAGTCGAGGTGCGTGTGGGTGTCGATCAGGCCCATGCGGCGGATTGAACGGTCCGAAAACAGAGAAGCCAGCGCTTTCGCGCCGGCTTTCTGCACACACACACTGACAAATTCTTTCTCGCTCAGCGGCTGGTCACCTTGATGTCGCCGCCGGAGGAGCGGAGCTTGAGGCGGGGGCCGCCGCCGTTGACGGCACCCATCAGCCGGCTCTTGCCGCTGCCACCCTTCTCGATGGTGATCGTGATACCGTCGGCGCGAACGTCACCACCCGAGGTGCTGGCATCGAGATGGAAGCCCGTGTCCTTGGCGATCTCAACCCTCACCTGACCACCGGAGGTGCTGAGCAACGCATCCTGCGCGATCGGACCCGTGATGACCGCATGGACATCGCCGCCGGAGGTGGAGGCGCTGACGAGTTGCGCCACCGACTTTAGCTCAATGTCGCCGCCGGAAGTGGAGACCTCGGTGAGGCCGCCGGCACGATCCACGCTGATGTCGCCCCCGCTGGTCGTGAGCCGGGCGCGGGCCGTGCCTTCGAGGAGGGTGATGTCGCCGCCCGAGGTGCCGGCGTCGATGTCGCCGTCGATGCGGGCGAACTCCAGGTCGCCGCCGCTGGTGCGGGCGCGGACGTTGCCCTTCAGGCTCGCAACCCCGATGTCGCCGCCCGAAGTCCCGAGGTTGAGATTGTAGGACGTGGGCACGGTGATGACGAAGGACACGCTGACCGGCGGCCAGTTGCCGAACCAGGTGCCCGGGCCGCGCTTCTCGTATTTCGCCTCGGCCGTCACGTCGTTGCCCGTCTGTTCGAGCGTGAGCGTGAGTTTTTCCAAAATCTCGTCGGCCTCCTGCTCGCTGGAGGCGCGGACGACCTGTTTGACCTGCACATGCACCTGCGGGGTGTCGGCGGTGCGGATCGTGATGTCGCCTCCCTGGGTGGAGGCCTTGAGGTTGCCGCCCGGCTGGACGGCGAAAGTCTTCTCGACGACACGGGTGATCTTGGCCTCGGCAATGTTGGTGCCCAGCAGAAGGGCGCCGATGGCAAACAGCGGGAAAAGGATTTTCATGGGGATGTGTTCCTGAAAACCCCGAAGTCGGTCCAAAGTTACAGAAAAATCAGCCCGTCGACGGAAGGTTCAGCCTCACCCGCATGCGGGCGAGCCTTTCCAGCAGCCGCAGGTCGGCCCGGACCGGCCACCAGTCGTAGAGGTAGATCTCCAGCGGCCGCCACATCGCCACCCAGCCCACGATCTGCAATCCCAGCTCGACAAAGCTGTTCCAGCCAGCCGGCAGCAGGTGCAAGGCAGCCTCGCCCAGCCCGAAGCAGACGCCCAGAAAGAGCATGCCGATCAGCAGGCTCGCCCGACCGCGGCGCAACAATTGGCGCAGCTCCCGGCGTTTCACCTCCGCCCGGCTGGCAAAATAGTGCCGCACGGCCTGCTCCGTGCCGTCGGCCCGGTCGGGTTGCGGCGTGGTGGCGAGATGGACAACGAGTTCCAGTTCGCCCTGATGCGGCAGCTCGCGTGCCCAGCCGACGATAAACTCCTCGGCGTCGGCATCCAAATCGCGGTCGATGAAAGGAGACGGATCCATCAGGTTGAACAGCTGCACGAGTTCGCGCAGCCGCACCTCGATCCGGTTGCCTGTGACCGCGCTCATTTTTTGAGCAGCGCCGCCCAGACCGGCTCCTTGAAGCCGGCGAGCGCCACCTTGGGGCCGATCAGGAAAGGCCGCTTCACGAACATGCCGTTGCTCGCGAGCAGGCCCAGCGCGTCCTCCTCCGACAAGGCCGGCAGTTTGGCGGCCAGACCCTGCGCGCGGTATTCGATGCCCGAGGTGTTGCTGACGCGGCTCAGCTTGCCGTCGTGCGCCTTGAGCATAGTCCGCAGCTCCGCCACCGTCGGCGGCGTGGTGCGGATGTCTTTCTCGACAAAGCCGACGCCCTGCTTGGTCAGCCACGCGCGGGCTGCCTCGCAGGTGGTGCACTTCGGGTGGGCGTAGAGGGTCAACCGGCTCACTTGGACTCCCCCAGCACTTCCTTGAAGAACTGCTTCATGTGGCCCCACGAGCGCTTGTCGGCCGCGGGGTGATAGGCGATGGGCAGGCTGCGCAGCTTGGCGATTTCGTCTGCCTTGGGGTTCGTGAAGGCATGGACGGCGCCCGCGTAGCTGATGAACTGGTAGTCGAATTTGCCGTCGTTCATCGCCTTGGTGAAACCCGCCAGCTCCTCCGCCGAAATGAATCCGTCGGCCGCGCCGTGGCACACGAGGATCTTGGCCTTGGTCTTCGTCGCGGCATCCGCCGGCACGGGAATCAGCCCGCCGTGGAAACTCACCACACCCGCCAGCGGTGCGCCGGTGTAGGCCAGCGCCTGCACGGTCGAGCCGCCGAAACAGTAACCGATGGCCGCCACGCGCGCACCATCTACCAATCCGGTGGCAACCAGCTGGTCGAGTCCGGCCCGCGCGCGCTCGGCCATGAGCGGCTTGCCGTAGAACTGGCCGGCCAACTCGCCGGCCCGCTTCGGGTCGTCGGTCACGACGCCCGCACCATACATGTCGGCGGCAAAGGCCACGTAGCCCATCTTCGCGAGCTGTTCCGCCCGGCCCTTGGGATACTCGGTCAGGCCCCACCACTCGGGGATCACCAGCACGCCGGCGGCCTTCGCGCCGGGTTTCACCTTCTCGTCGTCGTAGGCGAGCCAGCCTTCGAGCTTCACG
>JAUPWC010000236.1 GCA_030916665.1 Verrucomicrobiota bacterium | reverse complement strand
CCGTCGAGCGGAGCAATGCCGAGGTCGGCGGCCGTTCGATGGAAATGGCGGAGAAGGAGTTCATCCTTCGCGTCCGCGGCTACGCGCAGGGCGTCGAGGATTTTCGCAAGATCGCGGTCGGGCGCGGCCCGGGTGGCACGCCGATCCAGTTGGGCGACGTCGCCAACGTCCAACTCGGCCCGGACATGCGCCGCGGCATCGCCGAACTCAACGGCGAAGGCGAAACCGTCGGGGGCATCGTCGTCGTCCGCTACGGCGTGGACACCCGCGAGGTGATCTCCGCCGTCAAGGCGAAGCTGGATCAGGCGATGAAGAGTCTGCCCGAGGGCGTCACCTACACCGTCGCCTACGACCGCACCGCACTCATCGACCGCTCGGTCGCCACCCTCACCGGCACGTTGATCGAGGAGAGCATCGTCGTGGCGCTGGTCATCATCATTTTCCTGATGCATCTGCGCACGGCTCTCATTCCGATCATCATCCTGCCCATCTCGGTGCTCGCGGCTTTCATCATCATGCACCTGCAGGGCATCAGCTCGAATATCATGTCCCTGGGCGGCATCGCCATCGCCATTGGCGTGCTGGTGGACGGCGTCATCATCCTCGTGGAAAACACCCACAAGCACCTGGAGCAAAACGCCGGTCGCAAGCCGCACTGGGAGGTGATCCGCGAAGCCGCCGTCGAGGTGGGGCCCACGATCTTTTTCGCGCTGATCGTTGTGACCGTCGCGTTTCTTCCCGTCTTCGCGCTGGAGAATCAGGAAGGCCGGCTGTTCCGTCCGCTGGCGTTCACCAAGACGTATTCGATGACCGCAGCCGCGTTTCTCGCGATCACGCTGGCGCCGGTCCTCGCCGGCCTGTTCATCCGCGGCAAGCTGAAGCCGGAGGAAAAGAATCCCCTCAACCGCTTCCTGGTCGCAGTGTATCACCCGTTCATCGATTTCGTGATCAACTGGCGGAAGACCGTCGTCGTGGTTGCCGCCGTGCTGGTGGTCTGGGTGTTCTTTCCTTGGAATGCCTGGATCGTGCAGCCGTTGCCCGAAGGCAAAGCAAAGGAATTGGCCGCCAAGTTGAATCCGGCGTTCCCCTATCAGAATCTCGGCTCGGAGTTCATGCCTCCGCTCTATGAGGGTGACCTGCTCTACATGCCGACGACCTTCCCCGGGATCTCCCCCACGAAGGCGAAGGAAATCCTCCAGCAGACCGACGCCATCATCCGCACCTTCCCCGAGGTGCATCACGTCTTCGGCAAGGTCGGTCGTGCCGAAACCGCCACCGACCCCGCACCCATGGACATGATCGAAACTACGATCATGCTCCGGCCCGAGAAGGAATGGCCCGAGATCGACATCCTCGATGCCGAAGGAAAGGTTGTCGCCCACCGACGCCGCACGGTGACCGAACTCACCGACGCCCTCAATGCCGCCGTGCAGATTCCCGGGCTCACCAACGCCTGGACGATGCCGATCCGCACGCGCATCGACATGCTCGCCACCGGCATCAAGACCCCTATCGGCATCAAGGTCGCCGGCCCCGACCTCAAGGAACTCGAGCGCATTGCCGGCCAGATCGAGGCCGTCATTCACGGCGTGCCCGGCACCGGCAGCGTGTTCGCCGAGCGCGTGATGGGCGGCAACTACGTGGAGTTCGACATCGATCGCGACGCCATCGCCCGCTACGGCCTGACCGTCGGCGACGTGCAGGAGGTGCTTCAGGTCGCACTCGGTGGCATGCCGCTGACCACCACCGTGGAGGGCTTGGAACGCTACGGCGCCATTCTCCGTTACGATCGCGACTACCGCGAGAATCTCGAGGCGCTCCGCGATATTCTCATCCCGGTCAGGACGGGCGGATCAACCGGTGCAGCCGGTATGGGCGATGCCGGCGCTCCCGTGCGCGTGGCCCAGGTTCCGCTCCGCCAGCTCGCCGACGTCCGGGTCGTCGCCGCCCCAATGGGCGTGAAAAGCGAAGCCGCGGTGCCCAACGCGTGGATCTATGTCGATGTGCAGGGCGTCGACATCGGCCGCTACGTCCGTCTCGCCAAACAAACCGTGGATCGCGCCATCGAGGCGGGTGAACTCAAGGTGCCCACCGGCTACAGCATCTTCTGGAGCGGCCAGTTCGAATACATGGAGCGGGCCTCGCAGCGGCTGCTTATCATCGTCCCCGTGACGCTAGCCATCGTCGCCCTGCTCATCTTTCTCAGCACCGGCTCCTATATCAAGACCGGCATCGTCTTCCTGGCCGTGCCATTCTCGCTCGTGGGCGCGTTCTGGATGCTGCACCTGCTCGATTACAACATGAGCGTTGCCGTCTGGGTCGGCATCATTGCCCTCGCCGGCTTGGATGCGGAGACCGGCATGGTGATGCTGCTCTATCTCGACCTCGCCTACGACGACGCCAAACGCGACGGCCGTATGCGCTCCACGGCCGACCTGCGCGAAGCCATCTACCACGGTGCCGTGCGTCGCGTGCGCCCGAAGATCATGACCGCCGCGACCACCTTCATCGGCCTTGTGCCCATCCTGTGGAGCACCGGGACCGGCGCCGACGTGATGAAACGCATCGCCGCCCCCATGGTCGGCGGCGTTGGCACCTCGGTCCTGATGGAGCTGCTCGTCTACCCGGCGATCTTCTTCCTCTGGCGCCAGCGCGGCCTGTCCGGCCCAACCTCGCCGCCACCGGTCACGTCCACGCCGCCCGAACCCCAGCCCGTCACATGAGCGCTGATCCCTCCAGTGATGAGGCCTGCATCGTCTGCGGCAAATCGACCGAAGGCGCCGCCGGCTTCGCCCATCTCTATCACGAGGGCCGGCGCTTCGCGCTTTGCTGCCCCATGTGCGTCCAGATGTTCGAGCGCCATCGCGACCGTTTCGCGCGCGGGGACCGACCGCAAAGCCTGCTCGATGAACTCACACAGGAGATCACCTGGAAAAACGACCCCCACTGATCGACCAATCCGCAACTGTCACTTCCGCCACTTTTCACCATGAAAATCCACCACAAACTCCTCCCACTCCTCGTCCTCGTCGCCGGCCTTGCCGCCGGCTCTGTCGCCTTTGCCCACGACGGTAAAGATCACGCCCCAAAGCCCTCACCCGCCTCCTCCGGCCTGGTCGCTCCAACCGAGCACGACGCTGCCTGGCTCGCCAAGGCGCGTGAATCCTATCCGCTCAAGATCTGTCTTGTCTCCGACGAGGAGTTCGGCGGCAGCATGGGCGAGACCATTGACCGCATATATCGGGAGAAAGGCAAACCCGACCGCCTCGTCCGCTTCTGCTGCGAAAGCTGCCTCGATGATTTCAAGGCCGCGCCCGCGGAGTATCTCCGCAAGCTCGACGAGGCCGCCAAGCCTAAGGCCCACCCCTCCAAGCACCATCACTGAGCCTGGCGTCAGGATACTTCCGCAGACCGTCAATGACGTGATTGTCCTCTGGTTTCCCGGATGTATGCTGAAAACATGGCCCTCGCTCCCGACCAGCTCGCCGTCGAGCTCAACACCCACCGGAACGCCTTCAAAGCGTTCCTCGCGGCGCGCGTCGGCAGCGAGGCCGAGGCGGAGGACATCCTCCAGAATGGCCTGCTCAAGGCGCTCCAGCGCGCGGACGAACTGCACGACGACGCCAAGCTCACCGCGTGGTTCTACCAGCTCCTGCGCAACGCCGTCGTGGACCACTACCGCGCCCGCGGAGCAGTCCGCCGT
>JAUPWC010000024.1 GCA_030916665.1 Verrucomicrobiota bacterium | reverse complement strand
TGCGCACCGGGTTGATGGAAATGAAGCGGCCGCCCGCGCGCTTGAACTGGCCGAGCGCGATCTTCATCGGGTAGCTGTGGTGGTCTTCGGCCGTGCCGATCATCACGAACAGCTTGGCGCGGTCGAGGTCGGGTCCGCCGAACTCCCAGAACGAGCCGCCGATGGTGTAGATCATGCCCGCCGCCATGTTCACCGAGCAGAAGCCGCCGTGCGCGGCGTAGTTCGGCGTGCCGAACTGGCGCGCGAACAGCCCGGTGAGCGCCTGCATCTGGTCGCGTCCGGTGAACAGCGCGAATTTCTTCGGATCGGTGGCGCGCAGGTGCCCCAGGCGCTGCGACAGCAGGTCGAAGGCGCGCTCCCAGGAGATCGGCTCGAACTCGCCGGCCCCGCGGTCGCTTCCCGGCTTGCGCAGCAGCGGCTGCATCAGGCGAGCCGGTGAGGCCTGCTTCATGATGCCGGAGCTGCCCTTGGCGCAGATCACTCCCTTGTTGAGGGGGTGATCCGGATTGCCGTCGATGTAGCGGACTTCGCCATCGCGCAGGTGCACGCGGATGCCGCACCGACAGGCGCACATGTAGCACGTGGTGGTCTTGACCTCGGTCTCGGCGGTCTTGCTGGCCGTGGGGTCGTGCAGGGGAGCACCGGAGAGGAACTTGAACATGACCCCATCGTAGAATTTGCTTATATCCGGGTAAAGCGAATAATTGCGATCTCCATGACCGATAAAACCGATCAGCGCGCGCGCCTGACCCTGTCGCAGCTGGAGGTCTTCGCGTCCATCGCGCGCAGCGGGTCGATGCGCGCGGCGGCCGGGCGCGTGGCGCGGTCGCAATCCGCGGCCAGCAGCGCACTGGCGGAACTGGAATCCGCGCTCGGCGCGCAGGTGTTCGACCGGGTCGGGCGCAGGCTGGTGCTCAACGAGAACGGCCGCGCCCTGCTGCCCAAGGCCACCGGGATCGTCGAACAGGCGCTGGAAGCCGAATCGCTGTTCAAGGAAGCGCACGCGGCCCCCCTGCGGATCGCCGCCAGCTACACGATCGGCGAGTACCTGCTGCCCGACCTGATCGTGGACTGGAAGCGGCGCCATCCGGCGGCGCGGGTGCGGCTGGACATTTCGAACACCCGCGACGTGCTCGAGGCCCTCGCGGCTTTCCGGGTCGACATCGGCTTCATGGAGGGGGAGCACACCCACCCCGACCTCCTGGTGCGCCGGTGGCGCACCGACGAGATCGTGGTCGTGGCCGCGCGCAACCACCCGTTGGCGGCCCGGCGCGCCACCCTGCGCAAGCTGTCGGAAGCCAGCTGGATCCTGCGCGAGCCTGGCTCCGGGACCCGTGAGGCTTCCGACCGCTGGCTGATCCCGCACCTGTCCGACGTGGACGTCGGGATGGAACTCGGCAGCAACGAGGCAGTCAAGCGCGCGGTCGCCTCGGGCCTGGGCCTGGGCTGCCTGTCGCGGCACGCAGTCGCGGGCGCCGTGGATCGCGGCTGGCTGGTGGAACTCGCCACTACGCTGCCGCCGAAGCGCCGCACGCTCTCCGTGGTAGTGCACAGGGCCAGGCATCTCGGGACCGCCTCCCGCACCTTCCTGGAACATTGCCTCGCCAGCGGCACGGCCTAGCCCTTGCCGGCCCGCCCGGGCCACCGGGCTGGACCGACCTTACAGGTCGAGTACCAGCAGCGGCGTCCTGGCACGCGAGCAGCAAGGGGTGAACTGGTCATTCGCAGCCTGTTCCTGGGGTGTGAAGTACATGTCGCGGTGATCTGGAATACCCTCCAGCACGCGCGTGACGCAGGTGCCGCAGACACCCTGCTCGCATGAGGTCACCACCCCCACACCTGCTGCGTTCAGGGCCTGCGAGACGCTCTGGTCGGCCCGCACGGGGATCACCCGGCCCGAGCTGGCGAGCTTGACGCTGAAGCTGCCATCGTCCTGCCGCGGGGCGGCTGCATCTGACGCGAAGAACTCGTAGTGCAATTGGTCCTCGGGCCAACCGCGCTCACGCGCACTGCGCAGGACGGCGTCCATGAAACCCTTTGGCCCGCAGACATACACATGCACCCCCGGTTCTGGCGTCTGCAGCAGCGCTGGGATGTCGAGCTTCTGCTCCTGCGAGCCGTCATCGAAATGGAAGCACACGCGCGAAGCAAACCCTGATTGCTCGATGCGCGAGCGGAACGCCGCGCGCTCCGGAGAGCGGGCGCAGTAATGCATCTCGAAATCGGCGCCCAGGCTGGCAAGCCGCTCCGCCATGCAGAGGACCGGTGTCACACCGATCCCGCCCGCAACCAGCAGGTGGCGACGGGCACCGCTGGCCAGATGGAAGTGGTTGCGCGGCACGCTGATGTGGATCGTGTCGCCTGGATGCAGCTGCTCGTGCATCGCCGCTGAGCCGCCGCGGCCCTTCGCGTCCTTCAGGACGGCGATCAGGTAGCGATGATTCTCTGACGGGTCGTTGCACAGGGAATACTGTCTCGTAAAACCGCCGATGTGCACGTCGATGTGCGAGCCGGCGGAGAACGCCGGCAGCGACGGCGCGTGAACCGCCCTCAGTTCGAAGGCGCAGATGTCAAGCGCCTCCTGGGTTTTCGCCGTGATACGGACGGTCAACTCACCGGATGATGTGCTCATGCTGTCTCGCGCGAGTCAAAATGCCGCCTCGTAGCGCAGGCGAACGGTGGCCGCGCAATTGTCGCTGGGGGCGCGTAGTCGTGATGCGTCGTCACAGTTGTCGGTCTTGCTTTAGATGGTCCGCAGTATGGACAAACCCGGGCCGGATGCCCGCATCCCACTACACTGCCGATCCCCGACAGCGTACGCATTACGCGCCCGGAGCGTATCCGCGGTACTGCCTACACTGTCCACAGAATGAACACCGGCTAATGAGCGCAACCAACAAGGCAGCACCCGGCAAGACGAAAGGTCGCGAAAGCGAATCCGTGCGCTCCGTCGAGCGCGCGGTCGACGTGCTATTCAGCTTTAATCAAGACCAGCCTGTGCTCGACCTGCCCGCCCTGCAGGAGCGCACGGGATTGTCGCGACCGACCCTATACCGCCTCCTTCGAACGCTCGAGGCGAAAGGGCTTATCTATTCGTTCGGTTCGCCGCTGCGCTTCCAACTCGGTCCCAGGTTCGGTCTCCTGGCCCAGTCGTGGACACCGGCACCTGCGCTGGTGGCGTTGGCGACCGGGCCGCTCGAACGGCTTTGGCAGGAGACGCAGGAGACGGTGGGACTGATGATGCCAATTTCGCCCACCCATCGCATGTGCGTCTTCGAGCACAAGAGCCCGCAACCCCTCTCTCTCAGCCGCGGCATGGGCTATTCCGAACCTCTCTACCGGGGCGCGAGTGGAAAGGTCTTGCTCGCCCACATGCAGCCCGAGCAACGCCGCGCCGCGCTCGCGCTCGCTTCGCGGCGCGACCGTGAACTTGCGCTGAAGGAAATCGCAGCCGTGCTCGCCGATGGGGTGCTTGTAACTCACAGCGAATTGATCGCGGGGTCGGTGGCCGTGGCTACCCCTGTCATCGCCCGCACCGGGGAGGCTGTGGCGGCCGTGTGCATCTTCGGTTCCGGGCTGCGCCTGCGCGGTCCCCTGCTGCGCGAGTGCCAGCGCGAAGCTATCCGTACGGCGCGAGAGATTTCAATGTTTCTTTGAACTCTGATTGGCGTCCATAGAGCGGACACTTACCGGGAAATCCTCGACTGGTCCGCTCGGTGTGCGCACTAAGAGCGGATCATGACTACCTCCTCATCACCCAACCGTGTGCGCCGCGCGATGGGGCTCGGATTTGCCGCCTCTCTGATCGGCGCACCCGCCTTCGCGCAACTCTGGACCCCCACCAAGACGGTCCGCATCGTTGTGCCCGCCTCAGGCGGTACAGTGGATCTCGTCGCGCGCCTCGTC
>JAUPWC010000235.1 GCA_030916665.1 Verrucomicrobiota bacterium | reverse complement strand
CTCGAGCATGACGATGTCCTTGGCGTCCGCGCGTCCCTTGGCCAGGTCGGTCTCCCATTCGGCGAAGAGGGCGTTGTCGATGTCGGCGCGGCGGCTGTCCGGCTCCATGATGACCTCGCCGCGCATGAGCGGCTGGGTCAGCCGTTCGGGCAGGCTGCACTGGAGGAACCACGACAGCGGGATCGTCGCCACGAAATACTCGGTATCCGGCGCGTAGTCGATGATCTGGTGCGGGATGGCCGCCCAGAAAAGCCCGAGCCGGCCCACCTCGAACTTCACCTTGGTGCCGCCGAGCAGATAGCTCACCCAGCCGCCGTAGAGCAGGTTCAGCTCGATCTCATTGTGATGATCGGGCCGGCGCATCGGCGACGGGCTCCAGCGCACGCAGGTGAAGCCATAGGGCGTGAAGTCCGGCCGGGTGGGATCGAATTGGTGCATGCTGAGGATACGGGCAAAGCCAGGCCGAAAGGGGTTAAATGATGCGAAATCGTAGTGTTGGAAGCGGGCGCGGTCAAGGGCGGCCCGTCTCCTTTGGCGATGGTTTCGGGGCCGCCCTACATCGAGGCAGAAAAAAGGCGGGGTCCGTAGACCCCGCCGAAGAATCCGAGTGCGAGGTCGCCTGCGGCTCAGAGGTCGTATTTGGCGCCGAAGATCCAGGAGATGCCGGTGTCCTGCTGGCGGGCGCGGACAAGGCCGTATTCGGTGTTCTTCTGGCGCTCGGCCATCAGGTTGCGCGCGGTGACCGTCAGGCGGAGGTTCGGCCGCAGCGTGTAGGTCAGCTCGCCATCCCAGAACTGGTAGTCTTCGAGGCGCGGGTTGGCGCGGTTGGACGGGCCGGTGGCGAGGATGTTGGCGGTCGGGCGGCCGGCCTGGAAGTTGGTCTTCAGGTGGACGTAGAGTTTGCCGCGCGGGGAGCGGTAGCTGACACCGGCGTTGAACTGCGAGTCCACGACGTTGGCGAGGTGGGTGATGGTCGCGCCGGTCGTGCCGCCGGTGAAGGTGCCTTCCATCGCGTAGATGCGGGTGTGGTTGGCCCAGATCTCGAAGCCGCGGAGGAAGCCCGGCGTGAAGTCCCAGTCGCTCAGGCGCTGGCGGACGCTGAATTCATAGCCGTCCCAGTTGGCGTTGCCGAGGTTGTCGCTGGTGGCGAGCTGGTAGTTGGCGAACTCGGAGCCGAGGCCGAGCTCGGCCAGCAGCTCGGAGGTCATGGGCACCGTGGCGCCGGCGATGTAGTCGTTGATGTCGCGACGGAACCACGCGAAGGTCCACTCGCCGGCGGTCTTGGTGTAATACTCCAGGCTGAAGTCGAAGTTCTTCGAGCGCTGGGGCAGCAGGCCGGCGCGGGTCGAAGTGATGGTGCCGGCGAAGCCGTTGGTCGGCGTGTCGTTCTGGGTCAGGGAGGGGAGGATTTGCGCGAAGTCCGGGCGGCCGATCGCCTCGGTGTAGCTGGCGCGGGCCTGGAGGTTCGGCAGCACCTCGTAGCGCAGGTGCAGGTAGGGGAACGGATCCGACCGATATTTTGAGGTGCTCGTGAGGAAGCGATACTTGGCGTTGATGCCGGCGACCGAGTTGGCGTCCACACCGACGGGGAGCACGCTGGAGGCACCCGAGGTGGGCAGGGTGCGGATGCCGGTGGCGGCGACGTCGGTTTCCTCCACGCGGAGGCCGGCGAGCACGTTGAGCTTCGGGATCGGATTGCCGCTGCCCATCAGGTAGTAGCCGGTGATCTTTTCGTTCACCTTGCGGCGGGTCTGATACCACTGGTCGAGGGCGTAGGCCTTGTTCTCGACGAGGACCTGCGGATTCTTCTGCCAGAACTGGAAGAGCTCGGTCGTGCTGAAGTAGTTTGCCTCGCGGATGTGGAAGTCGGGCAGTCCCTGCGTGACCGGCACCCGTTCGGCGAAGCGGCCGAGCTGGGCGGCGGTGGTGAGATCGTCGGCCGTGCCGGCGACGCCGTCGTCGCCGACCCAATACCAGCGCTTGGGTGTGTTGTAGCGGTCGCGGATGGTCTCGTTGTAGGCGAGGCCGGCCTTCAGGTAGAAGGGGAAGCTGAGCTGGAAATCGCGCTGGACGTCGAGGCGGCCGGACCAGCGCACCTCCGAGGAATTGCGGATGTTGCTTGTGACCATGCCGCCGTGGTTGGAGCGGTGTTCGCCGTTGGTGGAGGCGAGGTTCCCCTGGTTGGGGAAATAGTTGTAGAGGTCATAGACGCTTGCGCCGCTGTTCTGGACAAAGGCGGTCGGCGTCTCGTTGTCGCGCGGCGTGGTGACGGTCCAGCCGTTGCCGGTGGCGGTAAAGATGCTCAGCGAGCCGAAGTTGTCGTCGTTGCGGTAGTGGTTGATGGACTTCGACAGGCCGCCGACGAGCTCCGCCTGCCAGAGGCCGGACTTGAACTTCAGGCCCGGGTTGATCTGCCAGGAGTCGGTGTATTTGCTGAAGACGCTCACGCCTTGGTCGGCGCGGCCGTTGGTCGTGGTGTATTTCTCGAGCGTCGAGTCGGGCGTGTAGGCCGCGAGGCTGTTGGTCGGCGTGAGATTGAAGCTGTGGTTGCGGTTCGTGCTGTGGTAGCGGGTGAAGGTGTTCTTCAGGAACAGCGTGATCTCGTCGGTGAGGCGGAAATCGAGGTTGAGCGAGTAGTCCGAGCGCGTGCGCAGCTGGCGGTTCGGATTGTTGAGGAGCTGATTCCGGAAGATCGTGGTGTTCGCGGGGGTGATCGGTGTCGTGCCGGTTGGCGCGTTGTAGATGTTGAACGTGTGCGTCGTGCTGGAACCGAGCATGAACGACTCGTCGCGGCCGACCGAGGCGACGACGCCAAGGCGGTTGTTGAAGAACGAATTCGAGTAGGTGATGCGGCCAACCGGGTAGGCCGAGACTTTCCGGCCGGAGTCGTTGTGGCCGGGTCCGATGTAGCGGCCGAAGAAGTCGTGCGAGTCGGTCAGCACGCCCAGCTGGACGCTGGCGCGGCG
>JAUPWC010000234.1 GCA_030916665.1 Verrucomicrobiota bacterium | reverse complement strand
TTTGTAGCCCAGCGAGGGAGCGCAGGGACAGAAATTCGCGACAGCACACAGAAATCCCGCTGCTCCCGCAGCGGGCCACACTGGCAATCGCGGAATCCGGGTTCAACGACTGGCCGGGGCGTGAGCTGGCCCGCGATCTCCTGCCAGTGCCCCGCGCCACCCTGCTCCGAGAGGGGAGCCCAACCAGCGCCAACGAAAATCCCCTCTGGAGAGGGGTGCCCGACTGGGCGGGGTGTGGCGGAGATTGACGCGGCAGCCTTCACCTTCGACGTCAGGCTGACGCGCGAGTCGCGACAGCACCGGAGATCTTTCCCGCCCGCTTCAGCCGGCGCGGAATCCGGCTGCAAAAAAGGCAGCCTTGCGGCTGCCCTGGGTGGGAAACGGAAAAATGGGCCGACGACTCAATCGTTCCATTCCATCGTCACCGCAGGAGCGGCGGCGCCGATGACGGGCTTCTGGAGCGCGGTGGCCGTATGCGGGGCACGGGCCGGAGCCGCGGGCTTGGCGGGACTGGCAATCGCCGCCTCGCTCTCGACGTCGTCGAAACCCTGCACCATGCGGATCAGGTCGTTGACCGCGATCTTCACCTGGGCGGACTGCGACTTCATGTCTTCGGCGGAGCTGGCCGACTGCTGCGCGAGTGCGGCGTTGGACTGGGTGATCTTGTCCATGCCGGCAACCGCCTGGTTCAGCTGGCCGATGCCTTCGCTCTGTTCGCTGGAAGCCTGGGCGATGCCGCCGACCATTTCGTCGAGCTGACGGATGCGCTCCACGATCTTGTCGAGGCTGGCGGCGACCTGGCCGCTGATCGTGGCGCCCTGCTCGCTCTTGGCGGAGGCGTCGGCGATCTTGGCGGCCGTCTCCTTGGCGGCCTGTGCGCTGCGCTGGGCGAGGTTGCGGACCTCCTCGGCCACGACGGCGAATCCGGCACCGGCCTCGCCGGCGCGGGCCGCCTCAACCGCGGCGTTCAGCGCGAGGATGTTGGTCTGGAACGCGATCTCGTCGATCGTCTTGATGATCTTGGAAATTTCCGAGCTCGAGGACTTGATGGCGGTCATCGCCTCGCGCATCGCCGTCATGTCGCGGGTGCCGGCGTCGGCCGTGGTGCGGGCCTCGGCGGCGAGCCCCTTGGCGGCTTGCGCACTTTCCGAGTTGCGGGAGGTCATGCTGGCCATCTCGTGCAGGGAGGCGCTGCTCTCCTCGAGAGAGGCGGCCTGGCGGCTGGCGCCGTCGGCCATGGACTGGCTGGCGGTGGAAACCTGCAACGCGGCGGCATGCGTCTGCGCCGACTCGACGGCGAGCTGCTTGGCAATCTTGAAGATGGGCCGCGTGATGCCGCGGATGATCAGCCAGGCCACGACGAGGCCGAGCACGCCGGCGCCGAAGGTGAAGCCGAGCACGATGGTCTCGTTGCGCGCCTGGTCGCTGCGGCCGTTCTGTCCCAGCTGGCTCTGGAATTGCGTGACCGCCTGCCGGAGCCGGCCGAGCGCGGCCGTGAACTGCGGGGCAAACACTTCCAGCTCGTCGCTGAGGATGGTGGTGCGCTGCTGCTTCAAGGCGGTGATCTGCTCGAGGCCGTCCGCATAGCGGGCGGTGGCGGTGGCGATTTTGACCAGCAGCGCGTCCTTGGCCTCATCCTTCAGCGTCTCGTCGAGTTTGACCAGCTCGGCCTGGTCCTTCTGGAGCTGCAGGATGGCGTCGTTGACGGCCTTGATGTGCTGCTTGGCGGCCGCGGCATACTCGGCCTTGGACGTCAGCAGGTAGGAATTCGCCAGGCTGCTGGATTCGAAATAACTCTTCAGCGCGCTCGACACCTGGAAGGCGCCGTTCATGTCGCCGTTGTTGCGGGCGCCGGTGAGGATGGTCTCCAGTCCCTTGGCGATGGCCTCGCCCTCGGGCGTGAGCTGGTCGCGCACGACCACATCCATCTTCGCCGTGACGGCGATGATGTTCCGGAACGAGGCGTCATACTTGCCGAGCAGGCTGACCGCTTCGCGAAGCTCGCCGGCGCGCACCGGATCGGTGGTGGACTTGAGGGTGGTTTCGATCTGCGTGTCCAGCGCGTCCTTGGCGCGCTGGTAGGAGGTGGCGTTCGCCGCGGAACCGCTCGCCAGGAATTCGTTCACGCTGAGCTTCACGCCCAGCATCGCCGACTCGACGCCGGCGACGTTGTTGGTCTCCTCGGTGCTGCCGGCATACTGGCTCAGCCGGCGACCCGACGAACCCAGCGCCAGCCAGGCGGTCGTGGCGACCGCACCGAGCAGCACGAGAACAAGGCAGAAACCGAGCGCGATGCGCCGGCCGATGGTGAGTGAACTGAATTGCATGGCAGGTGGGGAGAGGTGGGGAGAGGTGAAAGCGGTGCGGAGCGGGAGAAGCGGGAAGCTCAGCCCTTGTTCGTGAACTGGATCGGGATGTTCACGCGCATGGCGACGGCCTCGCCGCCCTGCTTGGCCGGTTTGAACTTCCACTTGGCCAGGGCATCCATGGCCGGCTGCGAAAAGGCTTCGTGGCTGGTCTTGACCACCTTGGGCTCCTGAACGTTGCCCTTCTCGTCGATGAGAATGCTGACGGTCACGACGCCGGAAATGCCGTCACGGCGCATTTCTTCAGGGAACACAGGGGGCACGGTGCGAACGGGAACCGGCGGCTCGTCGGCAGCGTATCCCGCGATGTGACCGAATCCCAGTGTGAGGAGGATGAGGATGAATAGTTTTGTTTTCATGACTGCACCGTTACGTTTCGTCACAAATCCCCTGCAATTGAGTCCATTGGTTGGATTTTAACGCGAAATTTCCCCCTCCGGCACGATCTCCGGCAAAAATGGCTTAACATCCGATCCGGAAGTCCGATACGTTACGTTTAGACTGATGCCGGCCTCTCCTACTCCTCACGCGCCGCATTTCGGGCGCACGGAACAATTCCTGCACTGGACCAGCAGTGCCGCCAGCGTGGTGGTGCTTGGCTGCGGCGGCCTGGCCCTGCTGGGCTGGTGGGCAGGTGTCCCGGCCCTCGCGGCGCTTCGCTCCGACTGGCCTCCGCTGCTTCCCGCCACCGCCCTCGGTTTTGTCCTGTGCGCCATCTGCCTGCTGCTCCAGGGGTCGAGACCCGCGCTTTCCCGCTGGACGGGACTGGCCCTGGGCCTGGTGGTGCTGACCGGCGGCCTGGCCGGTTTCATTGCGGAATACCGCGGTGCCGGCGAAAAGTGGCAGGCGTGGATCTCGTCGGTGCTGACCGGCGACGCCGGGCTCTCCTTGGCTCACCAGCCGGGCATCACGCAGCATGCCGTGCTGGTGCTGGCGGCCTTGGCCGCGCTCAAGCTTGAGCAGTCCCGGCGCGTCTGGCTGAGCCCTTCTGCGCTGTTCGGCGTCATCCTGGCGACCCTCGGCCTGCTCGGCGGCATCACGCGCTTGATCATGCCGGCCGAGGTGGCGCCCGGACTCTCCGGCTTCGGCTCGCTGGCGACCTTTTTCCTCGGCATTGCCTACAGCACAGTCCACCTCGACTCCGGGCTGGTGCGCGCGCTCAAGTCCGAAAGCGCCACCGGCATCGTCGGCCGCCGCCTGCTGATCCTGGCGGCCGTCCTCCCGCCGGTGCTCTACCTGATCCAGCTGAGCACCAGCGGCCCGGCCGCGGGCGACAGCCTGGAACCCGTGGCCCTCATCACCGGCGCCTTCGCCTTCGCCTCGATCGCGGTGCTCGTCTTTTCGCTGCACCGTCTCGAACAGCTCGACGCCGAGAAAACCCGCGCCGAGCTGGAGCGCGACCGCCTGCTGCAGCGGGTGCAGCACCAGGCGGCCTCTCTCCAGCAGGAAGTCGCCACCCGCACCAAGGAACTCAAGCTGCTCAACGACCGCCACCGGCTGGCGCTGCGCAGCTCGAATTACGGGGTCTGGGACTGGGATGTCCTCCGGCGCGAACTGGTCTGGGATGCCGCCATGATCGAGATTTTCGGGCTGGCTCCGGCGGCGTTCTCCGGCAACGAGGACGACTGGTTCCGGCGGATCCACCCGGATGATCTTCCGCGGGTGCGCCAGCTCGATTGGAGCGCGCTCGAACCGGGCGAGGCCCTGATCTTCGAGTATCGCATCATGCGCCCCGATGGCACGATCCGCCACCTCCGCGCCCAGGGCCAGCCCCAGCTCACGCCCGACGCCCGCATCGGCCGCATCGTGGGACTCGTGCGCGACCAGACCCAGGAAAAGGAGCGCGAGCTCGAGCTCAGCACGCTCAACGAGCGCCTTCAGTTTGTCGTCTCCGCCGCCGGCTACGGCGTCTGGGAATACGATTTCCGGGCCGACCGCCTCACCTGGGACGACCACCTGCTCAAGATCCACGGCCTGCAACGCGCCGACGTCAGCGGCGGCATCGACAGCTGGCGCCAGCGCGTGCATCCGGAAGACTGGACGGAGGTGCAGCACCACCTCAACGAGGTCATGGTGGGCCGGCGCGAACAGTTCGAACCCGAATACCGCATCATCCGCCCCGACGGCGCCGTGCGCTCCATGCAGATGCGCAGCTATCTCATCCGCGACAGCGAGGGCACCCCCACCCGGCTCGTGGGCCTCAACCGCGATGTCACCTCCGCCCGCGAGCTGCGCGAGCAGCTCCGCATCTCCGAGGAACGCTGGCGGCTCGTCGTCAGCAGCAACAACGACGCCGTCTGGGACTGGGACATCGTCAACAACCACGTTTATCGCGACCAGCGCTACGCCGACATGCTCGGCCTCGACGCCTCCTCCCTCTCGGTCTCCGGTCTGGAATGGAGCTCACGGGTGCATCCCGACGACATGCCGGCGGCCGGCGCCGCGCTGCAACAGCATCTCGACGGCCGCTCCCCCTACTACCAGTGCGAGTTCCGCATGCGGCACCAGGCCGGCCACTGGGTGTGGATGCTGGACCGCGGCAAGGTCGTGGCCCGCGACAACCACGGCAAGCCGCAGCGCATGGTCGGCACGCAGACCGACATCACCACGCGCAAGATCCTGGAGGAAAAACTCCGGCACAACGAGCAGCTGTCGCTCCAGCTCAACCGCCTCGCGCAGATCGGCGCCTGGGAGGTGGACACGCAGACGGGCCGCATCACGTGGGCGCCCGAGGTCTATCGCATCCACGAGGTGGAGCTCGGCTTCACCCCGACCACCGAGTCGATCCAGCCCTTCTACCCGCCGGAATCCCGCATCGTGCTCGACGAGGCCTTCAAGCGCGCGCGCCTCGACGGCACGCCCTTCGATCTCGAGCTGCCCTTCATCAGCGCCCGCGGCCACCAGCTCTGGATCCGCATCCTCGGCCAGGCGGAACAACACCAGGGGCAGGTGGTGCGGCTCTTCGGCGGCTTCCAGGACATCACCGCCCGGCGCGACGCCGAGGAAATGCGCCGCCAGCTCGAGAGCCAGCTCTTCCAGGCCCAGAAGATGGAAACGCTCGGCACCCTCGCCGGCGGCATCGCCCACGATTTCAACAACCTGCTGACCGGCATCCTCGGCTACCAGGATCTCGCCTTCGACGGCCTGCCGGAGGGCCACGAGTCGCGCCCCTACCTCGAGGCCTCCCGCGAGGCCAGCCTGCGCGCCCGCGAGCTGGTGGACCAGATCCTGACCTTCAGCCGCCAGTCGGGCTCCAAGAAGGTCCCCGTGGACCTCAAGGCCATCGCCGAGGACGCCCGCCGCTTCCTGCGCGCCACCGTGCCCGCGACGATCCGCATCGAGCTCACCACCACCGAGGAGTGCCTGCAGGTGCTCGCCGATGCCAGCCAGATCCACCAGGTGCTGCTCAACCTCGGCAGCAACGCCGCCCACGCCATGCACCAGACCGGCGGCCTGATGCGGATCGCGCTCGCCCCGGTCACCATCGCCGAGTCGTCCACCTTCAACCAGCTGGCGCCCGGCCGCTATGTGCGCGTGGATTTCAGCGACACCGGCTGCGGCATCGACGAGGCCACCCGCAAGCGCATCTTCGACCCGTTCTTCACCACCAAGGAAGTCGGCCAGGGAACCGGCCTCGGACTTTCCATGGTCCACGGCATCATCCAGGCCCACCAGGGCGACATCACGGTCGAGAGCGAAGAGGGCCGCGGCACCACGTTCACCTTCTTCCTGCCTGCCGCCGAGGTGCAGGAAACCGCCATCGCCCCCGCCCCGGCCAGCACGCCGCGCGGCCAGGGCGAGCTCGTGGCCATCGTGGACGACGAGGATCTCGTGCGGAGCTTCGCCCAGATCTCGCTCGAACGCGCCGGCTACCGCGTCGTCTCCTTCGACCGCGCCTCCACCTGCCTGGAGGAAATCCGCAACCACATCTCCGACTTCTCCGTGCTGCTCACCGACCAGACCATGCCGGGCATGAACGGCATCGAACTGGCCGCCGAGATCCGCTCCCTCGCCCCCACCCTGCCGGTCATCATCATGTCCGGTTACTACTCGCGCATCGCGCCGGAGATGCTGCAACAGATGGGCTACGTCTCGCTGATTTCCAAACCGTTCACCAACGACGAACTCTCCCAAGCCGTCCACCGCAGCGTGGAGGACGGCCGCCAGACCATCGGCTGAGCCGGATCTGTTTTCACCTGTAGCCGGGGTCGCTGACCCGGGACCGGCCTCAACGAAGCCGGCTGCAACTGCGCCGGTGCTGGCTCCGGGAATCAGTTACGGCCGGGCATAAAAAGGCCGGACTCCGCGAGGAGTCCGGCCGGGAAGTCATACCAAGTGCCACTAGCTTTTAGACTATACAGGACGAGGCGGAGCGGTTAGGACAGGGCATGGCCAGAACCTTGCCTGAACTGGGAGCGAAACTTGTGGCGGAGATTGAGGCGGCGTGGGCGCAGCCCCAACCCGATTGGGCGCGGCGGCGCC
>JAUPWC010000233.1 GCA_030916665.1 Verrucomicrobiota bacterium | reverse complement strand
GCACGGCCCCTCCAAAGGTCCGCCGTCTTTGTTCCTGCTGTGAACAAGGGCCAGTTCGTGCCGGGCACCTTTCACTACCGACTGGTGATGCAGCCCTGATCCGACATCCCTCGGGTGCCCCGCGCCCCGGCCCTGATCAACGGCTCAGGGCGACTTGCGGCGCGCAGCCAGCCGCTGCGCCAACGTCCGCTGCACGAGAATAAACACGAGCAGCAGAATCCCCACCGAAATCCGCACCCACCAGGAACTGAGCCGGCCGTCGAACAGGATGGCAGCCTGGATGGTGCCGAAGATGAGGATGCCGAGCAGAGTGCCGGCGATGTGCCCGCGTCCGCCGGTAAGCAATGTGCCGCCGATCACCACGATCGCGATGGCGTCCAGTTCGAGTCCGATGCCCAGGCTGGGATTGCCCGAGCCGGTGTAGAGTGTGGCCACGATGCCCGCCAGCGAGGCGCAGAATCCGTTGAAGGCATACACGGAGATCTTCGTCGCCCCGACCGGCAGGCCCATCAGAAGCGCCGACTGCTCGTTGCCACCGACGGCGAGCAGGTTGCGCCCGAACCGCGTGTGATGGCCGATGAAGTAACCCGCCACGAGCATGCCGAGCAGCATGAGGGCGCTCGCGCTGAGTCCGGTCTGCCCGAGCGGCAGTTCGTAGGCGGTGATCCGGTTGTAGAGGTCGTGGCTGATGCCGACCGACTCGGTGGTGATCCAGAACGCCGCGCCGCGCGCCAGGAACATGCCGGCCAGCGTGATGAGAAACGGCGGCAGCCGGAAAAAATGGATCAGCGTGCCCATGAACGCCCCCAGCCCGGAGCCGGCCAGCAGACCGAGCGACCAGGCCAGCGGCGGCGCGACCTGCTTCTGCTCGATGAGCGTGGCCGTGAAGATGGCCGTGAACCCAATGACCGCGCCCACCGACAGGTCGATGCCGCCGGCAAAGATCACCAGCGTCATGCCCACCGCGGCGATGCCGACATACGCATTGTCGGTCAGCAGGCTCGTAAAGGTGCGGGCGCTGAAAAAACCATCATAGGAAAAGGCCGCCGCGCCGAACAGCACCGCGAAGATTCCGGCCGTGGTGAGCAGGGGCAGCTGGCGCTGGATCGCGGATACGCGCGAACTCATGAGGCCTCCTTTTTCGGCCATAGACCGCGCAGCCAGCGTCCGATCCGTTCGGACTGCAGCAGGGACACACCGATGATCAGCAGCGCCTTGGGCACCGGCGCCACCGCCGGCGGCACGCCGAGATTATACATCGTGGTCGTCAGCGTCTGGATCAACAGCGCACCGATGGCCGTGCCAAGAATCAGGAAACGTCCGCCGGTCAGAGCCGTGCCGCCGACCACCACGGCAAAAATGGCGTCGAGCTCCATGTTCTCGCCGGCGCGATAGGCATCGGCCGCGCGGATGTTCGACGCGGTCAGGATACCGGCGAGGCCCGCGCAGCCGCCACAGAAGACGTAGGCCAACGCCTTGATCCGCGCCGCGGCCAGACCGGCGAAGCGGCTGGCTTTCTCGTTGTCGCCGACGGCCTCGATGAACAGGCCGACCGCGGTCTGGCGCAGCGCCAGGTGCGTCAGGACAAACATCGCCCCCACCAGCAGGGGGGAAACCGGCAGCGAGAGAAAGAAGCCGTTGGCCAGATACTCGAACGTCGGGTTGGCGATGATCACCACCTGGCCGTCCACGATCAGCTGCGCCACGCCGCGCCCGGCAACCATGAGGATCAACGTCGCCACGATGGGCTGCAGACCGAGCCGGGCGATGAGGAGTCCGTTGATGCCGCCCGCCAGCAACCCCGCAGCCAGTGCCGCCGCCAGCGTGACCGCGAGACCGTGGCCGCCCACCAGCAGCGTGCCGCATACCGCGCCTGAAATCGCGACCACCGAGCCGACCGACAGATCGATGCCGCCCGTGGCGATGACGAGCGTCATGCCGAGCGCAACCAGCATCGTGCGCGAGCCCTGTACCAGGATGTCGATGGGCGTGCCGTAGAGATTTCCGTCAAGCACCGTGATCTTCAGGAACGCGGGGTTGAACACGGCGTTGAGCAGCACAAGCGCGGCCAGCCCGATCAGGGGCCAGCGCACGGGATTCGCGGCGCGGACTGGATCAGGTTTGCTGCTCATGGGTGCCGGCCATCATGGCCATCAGGTGCTCCGTCGTGAGGCCGTTGCCGGTCACCTCGCCGGTGAGGCGTCGCTCGCGCATCACCATCACGCGTGAGCAGGTGCGCACGACCTCCTCGATCTCCGATGAAATGAACAGCACCGCCAGGCCGTCGGCCCGCAGCTTGGCGATCAGGTTTTCGATCTCCTCCTTGGCGCCGATGTCGATGCCGCGCGTAGGCTCGTCGAGGATGATCACGGCCGGCTGGGTTGCGAGCATGCGCGCCAGCAGGACCTTCTGCTGGTTGCCGCCGGAAAGGTTTTTGATCGGCACCTCGGCGTTGGCGGTCTTGATCCGCAGCGCCTTGATGTAGTGCTCGCACAGCTTTTCCTGCTCGTCG
>JAUPWC010000232.1 GCA_030916665.1 Verrucomicrobiota bacterium | reverse complement strand
GGGAGGGGCGGCCATTCCGATTTAGGCTGGGCGCTCCCGTGGGTGCGCCCCAACGCAAAGCCGATTTCCACCGCAGTGTCGACCACCCGGACTTGATCGTGGGCGCCGAAGCGGCTTGGTGCGAGCTGGCGATAGATTAGCTAACTGCACCGAATGCGCCGCATCCCTCTTGGACGGTCCTCTCGCCGACTCTTGAGCAAAAAGTGCATAGTCCGGGGGGCGGCGTTGTGCGATGATACGGGCAAACCCCGAGCCCATGTCCTCCACGCTTCAGGCTTCCCGACTCTTGCTGGGGTGCGCCTGCGCGCGGGCCAACCCCCGGAGCCACGCCCCATGAACCTCGCGACCAGCTACCTCGGCCTCTCCCTCAGGAACCCGCTCATCGTCGGTGCGTCGCCGTTCTGCGACGAGATGGACGGGGCCCAGCGGCTGCAGGATGCTGGCGCGGCGGCCATCGTCATGCGTTCCCTGTTCGAGGAGCAGATCGACCATCAGCAGCGCACCTTGTCCTACCTGCTCGACACGACGCCGGGTGAGATCGCCTCGGGCGTGCGCGAATATTTTCCCTCCTACGCCGACTATCCGCTTTCGCCCAACACCTACCTGGAGCAGCTCAGCCACCTGAAGAACACGCTCAAGATCCCGGTCATCGCCTCGCTGTGCGGGCATCGTCCGGGGGCGTGGACCGACTACTCGCGCAAGCTTGAGCAGGCCGGCGCCGACGCCATCGAGCTTAATCTCTACCACCTCATCACCGATCCGCGCATAAGCGGACGTCAGGTGGAGGAGGACATGCTGGAGACGGTGCTCGACATCAGCAGCGCGGTGAAGATTCCGGTCGCGGCCAAGCTGTCGCCCTTCCACGCTGCTCCCTCGCATTTCGCGCACGAGCTGGAAAAGGCGGGCGCGAAGGGCGTCGTGCTCTTCAACCGGTTTTATCAGCCCGATTTCGACCTGCAGGAGCTGGAGGTGAATTCGCAGCTGAAGCTGTCGGATTCGTCGGAATTGCAGCTGCGCCTGCGCTGGCTGGCGGTGATCTCGCCCCACCTGCAGGGTTCGCTCAGCTGCACCGGCGGCATCCATCGCGCGGAGGACATCATCAAGGCCCTGCTTGCCGGCGCGCACACCGTGCAGGTGGTGTCGGTGCTCCTCAAGGAGGGTCCCCGCGTGCTCACTCAGCTGCTCGGCGGCATGCGAAACTGGATGACCCAGCGCGGCTACGACGACCTCAACGATCTCCGCGGCGCGCTCAATCTCAGGCGCTGCCCCAATCCCGAGGCGCACGAACGCGCGAATTACATCAAGGCGCTCCAGAGCCGACCGGCGTGAGTTGAAGCCAGATCGTTTCAAATTAAACCCGGATTCCGGTTTTGTCTGAGATTTTGTAGCCCTGCGCGGAAGCGCAGGGACAGGAATCTGCGCCTGCATCCGGAAATCCCGCGGCTCCCGCAGCGTATCGGGCTACACCAGCAATCGCGGAATCCGGGTTAAACGATACGCGTTGGAGCGCAGCGACAACGTGGTCGCTCCCGGACCACGCTTTCGTCCCGCGAACGCGGGACTCAAGCGCTAGAATGTGCTTTAGTAGGCAAAAGTCACACTGGGCATGAACTACGGTGACAGGCCGGCCATGGGCGTCGCAACGACCCTGCGGCGATATTGGGGTGAACCACGACGGGGTTGCCGTGGCTCCATGAATGGCAGGCGGAGATTCCGGCGCGCATCACACCCGGTCTGCGTCGGCGAGCTCGTTCGATGGACACCGGATTCCGCGATTGCCGGTGTGGCCCGCTGCGGGAGCAGCGGGATTTCTGTGTGCAGTTGCGATTCTCAGTCCCTGCGCTCCCGCGCAGTACAAGATGCCGGGCCTAAAAAGAAACAGGGCTTGATGCCGCGCGCGCCCACTCACGGTTTGCCGCCGTCGGACTTCGAGGGGTGAACCTTTTCGCTGTAGGTGCGGGCGAGCCAGTCCTTGGGCACGGGGACGATGCAGATGTTCATCGAGCGGTTGTCCTCGGAGAGCATGGCCGACTGGATCTGGATGCGGGTGCCGTCGGGGTGGAAGGTCGGGTGGATGTGGTCGGCGGCGGTGTCCTTGTGGCCGGCCGTGAGCAGCATCATCTCGTTCGTGCGGCGGTCGATCAGGTAGAGGCTGCGCGCGAAGTCGTCGCCCGCGGCCCAGCGGCCGTCGGGCGAGCCGTGGACGTGCCACAGGCCGCTGCCGCTCTTGGTCTGGCCGGCGATGTAGAAGTGGTCGTTGCGGAGGTTGATGATCGCGAGGCCGGTCGGGTGGACGCGCGTGCCGCTGGGGCCCCAGGCGTCGTCGGTGCCGGCTTTGCGATGGCCCAGGATCGCGATGGCGACCTCGTCGGGACCGATGACGGCCTCGTGGGTGACCCAGTCGTAGGGTGCCTCGGGGTAGAGCTTCCGCAGGCCGGTGCCGTCGGCCATGACGGTCCAGGTGCGCTGCGGGGATTTGCCGCCGGTCTCCCAGCAGAAGACGATCTCGCCGGCCTTCCACGGGTTGGACTGGACGTGGCCGACCTGGAAGGGCACGGCGACGACGGCGGAGGCCACGCCGGTGGCGAGGTTGAACTTGCCGACGCCGGAGGGGCCGGCGCCCATGTTGCGCGGGCCGAAGGTGTCGGCGATTTTCGTCTCGGGCGGCAGGAGCTTGGTCGCGGCATCCTTGGTGAGGCGGAAATAGACCTGATCCTCATTGGCATCGAGGGCCAGTTCGCCGCCGATGCCGAGGTCGGCGGGAATGGTGCCGAAGACGGTCTCATAGGTGGCGGCGGGCTGGAGTTTGCCGGCGGCGCTGTCGGCGAAGAGCTTCGCGAGATCGACGGCCACGACCTGGTGGGCCACGGGCTTGCGCTCCGGGCGCGGCTCGCCGGGCCGGGGCGGGCGCGGGTAGGCGTCGGGCGAGGTGTGGTTTTCCGGGCGGAGGAAGAAGAGGCGCATGGACTTCTGCGCGAGGCAGAGCGCGCCGACGTAACCGGTCTCGGTCACCTGCACGAGGTCGCCGGTCTGCTCGTTCACGGCCATGGCCTGGCCGCGCACGCGGTTGGAGCGGAAGATCACCCACTGGCCGTCGGCGGTCCACTGCGGGTGGGTCGGGTAGATCTTGGAGTCGCCGGCCGGTGTGCTCGTGAGGAAGGTGAGCGGCACGCCCGTGACGGGGTCGGTGACGATCTTCTTCTCGGAGGGGAAGCGCCGGCCCATCTGGGCGACGGCGGGCAGGCTGAGGAGCTGGACGGCAACAAGGGCGAGGAGTCCGGGGAGGAGCGTTTGGGGGCGCATGGGGTGGGGTAGGAGTGCGAAGCCGGACTGGCCGGCCGGTGGGAGGGTGACGCCACGTTAGGCAGCGGGTTTCACTCCGCATACGGGAAGAAAGCGGACAGTTGGAACGGGCCGCGGCGACGGAGGGCGCACAGAAAAGCCGTAACCTTTGCCGGGCCGGCGGGTTTTGATGGGAGCACCACCATGATCTCCAACCTGCGCCTCGCCCTGCGCTCCCTGGCCCGGTCCCCCGGGTTTGCGCTCATTGCCGTGCTCACCCTCGCCGTGGGCATCGGGAGCACCACCGCCATCTTCAGCTCGCTGCAGGCGCTCGTGATCTCGCCGTTTTCCTATCCCGCCGCCGACCGGCTCGTGCATGTGTGGTCGGGCAACCATTGGCCGCTGTCGCCGGCGGACTACACGGACCTCCGGACGGATTCGACGAGTTTCACGGCCTTCGGCATCTATCAGCCGCAGAATTTCAACATCGGCCAGGAGAACGCCCAGGCGGTCTCCGGCGTGACGGCCACGGCCGACGTGCTGAAGGCCTTCGGTGTGGCTCCGCTGCTGGGGCGCTGGATCGAGCCGGCCGACGAAACCGTCGGCGCGCCGTATGTGGTCGTCCTCAGCCACGCGCTCTGGCGGCAGCTTTATGGCGAGGACCGCACCGTGATCGGCCGCAAGGTGCGCGTCAACGGGGGCGACGCCGAGATCATCGGCGTGATGCCCGCCGGCTTCGAGTTTGTCAGCCCGTGGATGCGCACCGACGACTGCCGGCTCTGGGCGCCGCGGCGCATGGACGAGAAGGAGAAGCAGCAGCGCGACAGCCACTACCTGCTCGGGATTGCCCGGCTCAGGGACGGCGTGTCTGTCACGGCGGCCGACGCCGAGATCAAGACCATCGGCAAGCGCCTGACGCAGCTCTATCCCAATTCCAACACCCGGAAGGAACTCTTGGTGCGCTCGCTGCACGAGGAGATGACGCGCGACGTCGCCAAGCAGGTGTGGCTGCTCTTCGGTGCGGTCGCTCTCGTGCTGCTGGTCGCCTGCGGCAATGTCGCCTCCATGCTCCTCGCGCGCAGCGCGCGGCGGCAGGGCGAGTTCGGCGTGCGCGTGGCGCTGGGCGCTTCACGGGGCGACCTGATGAAGCTGGCCCTGATGGAAAGCGCCGTGCTCGCGCTCGCCGGCGCCCTGCTCGGTGCGGCCCTCGCCGCGGGCGGCGTCGAAGTCCTGCGCGTGATCGCGCCCGTGAGCGAGGCCCGCCGGGCCGCGATGGCGCTGAATCTCCCCGCCCTTGCCTTCGGGCTCGGGGCCACGGTGCTCACCGCGCTGCTGGCCGGCCTGCCGCCCGCGCTGGCGGCCATGCGCACCTCCGTGGCCGGCGTGCTGCGGGCCGACGCGCGCGGCGCGGTCGGTTCGGTCTCCCGCCACCGCATGCTGCGCGGGCTGGTGATCGCGCAGGTGGCGGTGGCCTTCGTGCTGGCCAACGGCGCCGTGCTGCTCTCCGACGCGTATCTCCGCATCCTGAAGGAAAACGAGGTGCTCGCCACCGACGCCGTGATCACGGCGCGTGTGGCCCTGAACGGCGACCGTTACAAGGAGGACGCCGACCGCGTGCGCTTCTGGCAGGCGCTGGTCGAGCGGGCGAAGGCGCTGCCGGGCGTGACGCACGCCGCCATCACCTCGAAGCTTCCGCTCGAGGGCGGCAGCAACACCAGCGCCCTCGTGAACGACGAGACCTACGACCCCACCGCCCGGCGCATGTCGGTCGAGCGGTCGTCGCTCACGGAGGACTATTTCGCGACCATGGGCCTGCGGCTGATCAAGGGCCGCACCCTGCAGGCCGAGGACCGCACGGGCGAGATTCGCGGCGTGGTCGTCAACCAAGCCTGCGTGGACAAGGCCTGGCCCAACAAGGACCCGATCGGCGAGATCATGCGCGCCAACCAGCCGGAGAAGCCCTGGTATGTGGTGCGCGTGGTCGGCGTGGTTGAGAACGTGAAACAGTGGAGCGCCACCGCCGAGGTGCAGCCCGAGATGTATACGGTGCCCGAGGGCCACTGGGGCCGTTACGTGAACTTCGTGCTGCGCTCGCCGCTGCCCGTCGACCAGCTCGCCCCGCTGCTGCGGCGCGAACTCGCGGCGCTCGACGGCGAGCTGGCCTTGCGCGACGTGCGCACGATGCGCCAGGTGGTCGAGCGCGCCGCCAAGGGCGAACGCGCGGTCACGGGCCTCGTGAACTTTTTCATGGCGACGGCGCTCGGCCTCGTGGCGGTCGGGCTCTACGGCACGCTCTCGTATTCCGTGCAGCAGCGCACCCGCGAGATCGGCGTGCGCGTGGCCATCGGCGCGCTCAAGGGCGACATCGTGAAGCTCGTCTTCGCGCAGGGCAGCCGCTGGGTGGGCGTGGGGCTCGCACTCGGCCTGGGCGGGAGCTTCGCGCTGGCCTCGACGCTGAAGTCCATCGTCTATCGCATGGACGGGCTGTCCGCCCTGCCGCTCCTGCTCGCGCTGGCCGCCGTGGGCTTCGCCGCACTGCTCGCCTGCTGGTTGCCCGCGCGCCGCGCCGCGAAGCTCGACCCGCTCGAGGCGCTCCGGGCGGATTGAAACCGACGTCCGGCTGCGCTCACTCCGGCTTGTCGGCGAGGCAGGAGTCGGGGAAGGCGGCTTCGCGGCGCAGCCAGCGCACGCGGCACAGGCTGTTGGTCAGGGCCTCGTTTAGCGCGGAGCCGAAATCATAGGCGCGGTCGTCGAAGCCCTCGGCCTCGATGGCCTCGTCGAGCCCGAGCATCACCGCAAACATCCGGGCCTGGAGAGCGGGGATGTGGACTTCCTGGAACTCCGCCGGATGGGTGGAGGCGGCGCAGGCCGCGGCGTCGCTGGCGTGATGGGCGCGGCAAATTTCCGGCCGGCCCTCGTAGATGGAGCAACTGCCGCCGGCGTCGAGCAGGGGGCAGGGGCTGAGCAGGTCCGCGCGCTGTTCGTTGGTGAGGCCCGAGAACACTTTCCGGTGGGCGGCGGTGCGGGCCACGACCTCGGCGAGGTCCTCGGGCGGAAAATGCAGCTGGATGTGCTCGGCGGCGTAGAAGACTTCGTGGGCCTGCACGTCCACGGGCACGCTGCAGCAGTATCCGCAGCCGGCCCGGCAGGCGATCCGGGTGCGGAGCTCCGCGGGACTCTCCGCGAGCGTGCGGTCGAGCCGTTCCATGCCCCAGCGCAGGGCGTCGAGCATCTGGCCGGCCTTGGTGGCCTGCGCCACGCGCTGCTCCATGCCCTGCGCCGCGGCGCCGAACAACCGGTGACGCTCACGGTCCTGGGCTGGAGTGAGGGCGGACATGGGGCGTATCGGCGCAGAAACGGTGCCGCGCGGCGAACCAAATCAACCGCGGGCGCGGGGACGTGGCCGGACTGCTCGCAGCTTGCCGCCGACCCGGAGATTTCTAGCGTCGCGGCATGGCTGTCCACCAGAAGACGCTCTCGGTCCGCACGCGCGGCAAGGGCACCTATGAGATCACCGAGGAGGTGGCGCAGGCGCTGCGGGCGAGCGGGCTGCGGTCGGGTGTGGCGACCGTGTTCTGCCAGCACACGAGCTGCAGCCTCGTGCTGATGGAAAACGCCGATCCCTCGGCGCGACGCGATCTCGAGGCCTGGCTGGACCGGCTCGTGCCCGAGGACGACCCGCATTTCACGCACACGCTCGAAGGCCCCGACGACATGCCGAGCCACATCCGCATGGCGCTCACGCGCAGCAGCGAGAGCATCCCCTTCGCCGACGGCGAGCTGCTGCTCGGCACCTGGCAGGGGATTTTCCTGTGGGAACACCGCCGCGCCCCGCACACGCGGAATCTGGTGCTGACGTTCGTCGGGTGATTGCGCCTGAATTTGGCTGTAGTGGCGGGCTATGACCGCCGTCGGGCACGATATGGTAGGCGCACGGCGGTCATGGACCGCCGCTACAATTTTCAATCACGCAGCCAGCTCGAACAAGCCGCTTACGGCGCGTCGCCGCGCAGCGGTTCGGCCGAGGTCAGCTCAAACGTGATCGCCCGGGCGGGCCAGCGCGGCTCCTCCACGCCGGTGAGCAGGCCGTAGAATGCGAGCGTGACGCCCTTGGCGGTCTTTTCGTCGAGGTTCAGCGCGGCGAGGGCGGCGGGCGTGGGCGTGGCGACGATGCGGAAGCGGCTCAGTTCGCCGACTTCTTCGTTGAACTCGATCTCGCCGCTCTTGGGGTCGTAGGCTTTCACGGTGCCGGAGTAGCGGTAGCGCTTCGGCAGCCAGTTTTCGTGCAGGCGCTGGCGCTTCAGGTTTTTGACGATGCCGTTCTTGGGGGCGAAGCGGCCGGTGATTTCGAAGCTCGCCGTGAGCCGGTTGGGATCGTCGGGCACCCAGACGTCCTTCAGGACCGCCGCGCCGTTCAGCAGGGGGAACGCCGCCCCGAGCTCGGGCGCGACCTTCACGTCGCTGCGGTCGTCCACCTGCACGGTGATCTCCAGCGGCGGGAAATCTTTGGCCTGCAGCGTGAGTTTCTTGGTGCCGGCCGGCATGCGTTCCCAGACGAGCGGGGTCTGGCCAAAGGATTTGCCTCCGATGAGAACCGCCGCGCCGGTCGGGAAGGATTCCACGCTGAGTTTGCCGTGAGGCAGACGGGCCGTCGCGACGGCTTCCTGTCCCTCGGCGATCGTGGTCCTGAGCGCGATGGCCGGCCAGCCGGGTTGCTCCAGCGTGAGCGCGCATTCGCCCGGCGGGAGCATCGGGATCGTCAGCGGAGTTTTGCCGAGCACGGTGGCGCCGAGTTTCACCGTCACGCCGACGGGTTCCGACTCCAGCCTGAGGGAGCCGCTCTTGAAGTTCAGCTCGAGCTCGGCGGTCTGGCCGGCGGTGATCTCCGCCTGGCCGCTGGCCTCGGGCCAGCCGTCGGCGCGGGCGGTGACGGCGTATTTGCCGGGAGCCAAGCCGGAGAGAGGCTTCTCCAGCGTGCCGGTGGCCGGTGCCGGGGCGGTTTCCGCACCCGAGGGGAGCAAGGTCGCCGTGATCGCGGCGGTGGCGAGGTTGGACTTCACGGCCAGCACGCCGGTGGTGCGGGCCTTCTCCGCCTTGGCGATGGCCCGCTGTTCCTCGGGCGATTTGCCGCAACCGGCGGCCAGCGACAGCAGCGCAACGAGGATCGCGGAAAGGATGGCTGCGGTCGCGCGGGCAAGGCTGCCCCGCTGTCCGGACGCGATGTGGCTTGGGTGTGGTTCCATGGAGTTTCGGCCCGCGGCCCATGGTTTACCGCCGGCCTCGCTCCGGGCAACGCGTTTCTGGGCCCGGCAGGGCGGCTCGTTGGAACGAAGTCCCGTGGCTTTTAAGTCGATCACGGCGGGTGCGCAGCCCCGCCCTCCATCGGCCTGGGCGGAACCATGCCGCTGGCGGTGGAGCGCCTTGACCTCAAGGCGCTGGTTCGGAGCGGCTTCGCCGCAACGCGCTGAGGTCAGCGCGTTCCACCCATCAGTGCTTCTGAAATCAGGAGGCTGAATTCTCCCTCCTGGTTCCGGCTCAGACCGATTCCCAGGCCTTGGTGGCGACGGGGTCGCGGCCTTCGTCGAACTCGATGTGGTCCACGAGGGTCTCG
>JAUPWC010000231.1 GCA_030916665.1 Verrucomicrobiota bacterium | reverse complement strand
CCATGCCCGCCCTTCCCGAATGCACTGTCAGATGAGAGAGAACATCGTCGCCACGATGATGCCGATGGCGATGACGTAGACGGCGAAGATGAGCAGCCAGTCGCGGATCATGGCCGCCATCCGCATAGGCGTTCGCCAGTCTTGAGATACGCGAGGTGTCGCGCGGCCTCCGCGTCGGTCATCGCGTCGTAGACAGACTGGCCGTACTTCAGCTGCGGCGCGATCTGGCAAAAGCTGCCGGACGTTGTGGAGCAGCCGGCGAACATCAAAGCGGCGAGGATGACGGCGGCTTTCATTTCGCGGCCCTCTTGGAAAGCTCGTCACGGACCTTGTCGGGCGGGAGCATGGAGACGTCGTTGACGACCTGATCGCGGATATCCCGCGCTTCAAGTTCGGCTTCGGCCTGTTTCGCCTTCTCTGCTTTCTTTCCGGCGGCATAGGCCCGCCAGAGCATCAGTCCGGCACCGCCTGCCGCCAGCAGGTACGGCCACAGGTGTTCGATGAGGGAGAGGACGAGCGCGGTCATGTCGCCCACCCAAGGCGCTTCGCGAGCCAGTACCAGCCTTCGGTCCCGGCCCAGATCGCACTGGCAAGGGCCATCTCGATCAGCGCCGCGATTTCCGGGTCGGACGAAAGCGCATTGCCATCCTCTGCCGAGAACACGGCTTTGCCTACGAGAAACCCGACGAGCAGGCGCAGAATGATGCGGGATATCGGTCCAAGCATATCAGCCTCCGCAGAAGAGCCCGAGCCATTCGCAAGACTGGGTGGCAATCCACAGCCATGCGCCGAGCAGCGCGGCGATGATGAGCGCCCATATGCCCTTGGCGCGGCCAGCGGGCGGCGTAGGAGTGATGGTAGGCTCCGGCGGTACCGGAATGGGCGTGGCGGGCTTAGGAGGCTCTGCGGGCGCGGGAGCGGGTTTTGCGGGCTCGACCGGGGGCGGCGGGGCGGCGAGCATCTTGCGAAGATCCACGCGGACCGGCTTGCCGAAGTCCGGCGTTCCGTTGGCCTTCACCGGGTAGATGTTGGCGAATGGCGCGGGATAGATGCCGGTCCTGAACAGATCGCGCTCGGCGGTGCGGCGCGGGATGATCGCGGCGGGCTTCTTCCAGTCCATGATGCCCTTGATCGCGCCTGCCCGGTCGCCGGCATTCAGCTTCTTGACGAAGGACGCCTTGCCTATCGCTCCCGTGTTGTAGTGGAATGAGACGAGCGCGTCGAATTCATGCTGCTTGAGCGGTACCTTGACGGTCGCGGCGACGGCCGCCTCATATTTCGAGACATCCTTGCGAAAGAGCGCGAAGGCTTCGGCGATCGACAGCTTCCCCGTAAACGTCTTGGGGTTCGGCGGGCCGGCGGCGGCTGTATGGCCGATGCCGATAGTCGGCACCTTCTCGCTGTCCAGATATGTCGAAAGCACAATGCCTTCATGCCCGACCAGGGCCATAAGCCCTTCGGTGCTCGTCTTCATGACGCTTTCCTTTCAGGATTGTCGGGGAATTTCGGTCAGTGCAGAGCGAGAGCGCGGACCTGAGCATGCCAGCCGTCGTCTTGTTCGCAGGGTGGCGGCCCCGCCGCTTCACGTTTGCAACAATCCGCGCCAGCGCGCGTTAAGCTGCGAACCGGTGGAGGATCAGGTGTTCACGACGCTGTTGCTCATCACGCTCTGCATGACGGTCTATGCGTTTGCCATGGTGGCAGGCGACGAGGGTTAGATCGGGTCGTCAGGGACGTTCCCAACACCCGCGCAGCGGCGGTGGGGGAGAAATCACTCGTCATCGGGCCATACCGCGAAATCGTGCAGCACGCCGTCGACGCGGAGCGCGGCGCACTCGGCGGGCTCTTCGAAGCCCTCCCCGGCCATGAACTCCCACGGCGGGCCGTAGAACGGCACGACCCACTGCCCGAAGACATCGTTTCTGACGTAGGCGAATTGTCCGCCCGGCTCGAAACTGGCCGCGTAGTGAGCGTCGCAGCCGGCCTTGTAGGCGTCCGCCTCGCCCTGCTTTCCTTCGGGAAAAATGACAACCTTGTTGGCCATTAGAGCATCCTGCGTGCAAGGAGATAGGATTGAAGTTGCGTCGCCTCGTCAGTGGAGAGAGCACTCGTGATCACAACGTCGCGGATTTTCCCGCTCCAGAACGCGGAGGGCGCAGCGCCGTCCGACGCGCCGATCCGCAGCCGTGCCGCCCCCGTCGCCGGCACGACCGACAGAGATGTGAGCGCACTTGCGTCCACACTAACAGACGCCGTGGTAGAGGTGACGATTGAGCGGGCAAGATGGCGAGATGACAGGTCTATCGTTGTGTTGGCCGGAGAGGGATTGGCGGTGCCGTTGCCGATCTGCGCTGCGCCTCTGTTGACTCCTCCACTGACAACGCGCGACAGGGTGCGCCTCGTGGTGGCCGCTCCGCCGCCATAGGAGATCAGATGCCGCACACCGGTATCGGCTGGTAGCGCGTCCTGCTGGACGACGCCCCAAATCTCGACCGGATCGGAGCCGCTCGGGAACGGCTGGCTGGCCATCCCCAGACAGTCGTCAATGCCGTCAAGCGTCAGGCCCGGAGCCCCGTTGAATCCGGTAGCCGACCATGTTGGGCGCGCGGCGCTGACAGCCTGCACCGCGTCGTACGCGTTCTTGGCATCCTTCCAGCTTGTCACTTGGTTGCCGGAGAGCGTGATCAGGTCCGATCGGTCGGCGCACCACCACGCAAGTAGTGCCGCGCCTAGATTGAGCGGCATCCATGCCACCCCCGCCCTACCCCTCCCCTGCATGGAGAGGGAGAGGCCGAAACGAAGGCCGCTCATGCGTCAATCACCGCGAGCTTTTGGCTATTGGAGGAGACGGCGAGGTCCAGCCGGTCGCCGTCATGCAGATACCAGTGGAAGTCGCTGGCCCCAACAGTTGGGTTGTCCCCAAACTTGATCTTCACGTCCCCGCCGCTCACCCTCAGGCACCAGAATGCCCCGAATGAACCCTGCGCACCCGATATCGTCGCCTGCTGCGATGAGCCGCTTGTGGTTATCACCTCCGCGCCAAAGCTCTCGGCGCTGGGGACAGGGCTCTTGTAACCCTGCTGAGGATTGTAAATTTGCGCGATGACT
>JAUPWC010000230.1 GCA_030916665.1 Verrucomicrobiota bacterium | reverse complement strand
GGAAGCCGCCATGTCAAGCTCGAACGATGTTGTTGGCCGTGGTGCACAAGCACCCACCCCATGACCCCCGCCGACCTGCGCGCCCTCGCCGCCCGCGTGATGGCGGGGGAGAATACCGACGATCTGAACGAGTATATCTTCAACGCTACGGCACCGCACGGCGACGGGATAAAGCATAGGCTATGGCAGGATATGAACGGAAAGATGCGCGTGCCCTACGGCATGTTTTTCCGCGACCTGAACGCCGCCGACGCGCTGATGGCGCCGCTGCGGGAGAGGGGGTGGCGAACGCGGTTCGGCGAAGCGATTGCTGGTGGGTGGTATGCCGTTGCAAATCACAAGCGTTTGGCTGGTCCGCCTATCTGCTTCGCCCCCACCGGACCCCGCGCCCGCACGGCCCTCGCGCTGCTGTGCCGGGCGGTAGAGATGGAGGGTGAGGGGTGAGCGAGATACCGGACAACGGCACATGGTCGCGCAGACTGCGGCGATGGAACATCCAGCACGGCTATTCCGTGTCGATCGCATTTTGGCTTGCTGTGATAGCAGCCGCCTATCTCTGGTTTATCCGCTGACCCCACCGCGCACAGAAGGAACCTTGCGCATGAAAGAAGTTGTCGAACGCCTGGCAAAGTTGAATGCCGGCAGATATTGGGATAGCCGCCAGGAACATGCCAAGGACGCATATCGCGACGAAGCCAAGCGGCAAATCGGCGTTGTGCTGGATGCCCTGGCCGGCACTGTGATCGGGGACGCGGACTGTGCGGCGATCAGGAAGGCCGTGCTGGCATCGCAGAGCTACGGCGTCGACGCCATCTATCGCATCGCCGCGCAGATCATCGACCTGTGGCGCGGCATCCTGGCCAGCGATGGCGAGACGCCCAAACAGAAGCCGACGCCCGACAATGGCAATCGCAACAGCCGAGTGGTCCCGTTGTGCGCAGACGACCAGTTGAAGTTGGCCCAAATTCTTGGGGTCATAATGAACAAGCACGGCTATTTGCCGGTTGCCGCTTGGCACGCTTATAGCGCGTCAAACACTCCGATTTATCGTCACGGCCTCAAAAGCATGGCCCAAGACATCATTGATGAAATTGTTAAGGTGGAAGGCAAAGTCTTTACGGAAGATGCCATTGGCCAAACGGAATCCACGCCTGCCCCGCTATCCGAGGTCGGCCGATACATGAAGTCGGCGGCCGAGGAAATCTTGAACGGCAACGCGATGCCGCCGCAGCACGAGGCGCAACCGTTCATGTCGGCTACCGAGACCCCGCGATACATAATGAAGCGTCTTAACGTCGGCCAAGGCCCTGCGTCTGATGACACGCCTGCGCCGCCGCTGGGCAACGGCACGTTCGTCAACACCACCATTGCCAATGCGCCTGCCGAGAAGCAGTGGAGCGTGCTGGACGATCCGGGCGCAGTGCCGCCGGTGCCGTTCAACGCCGCGCATCACAAGTCAACCGCATGGAACGAAGCCGGCGAGCCGTGCACATGGGAAGTCCCGCCGGTGCCATTGCAGGCCGCGCCACCGGCCCCAACCGCGGAGGCCAAGCCGCCCAACCAAGGATGCGCGAATTGCCAATGGTCGGAATACACGCAGATCGAGCCGGGGCAAATTGGACGCAGCCCGCATCCGCTCTATTGCACTTGGACCAAGAACTTTTGGCCGTCCCCTTTGCCATGGGAACCGCGGATTTTCATGCGGCCCGATGATGGGTTCATGTGCTCGACGTGGAAGCGCAGGGGGACCGACGTATGAACCGCGAAGTCCCGATCCTGTTCAGTGCGCCGATGGTGCGGGCGATCCTTGCTGGGAAGACGCAGACGCGGCGCATCATCAAGCCGCAGCCCGGCGGTCACACCGCTTGGAAGGACGAAGAGAGTGGCCTGTGGTTCACGTCAGGGCATGGAGAGGCCGGGGACCGGAATGTGCCCCTGCGCTGCCAACCGGGCGACCGTTTATGGGTCAAGGAGACGTTCCGCGGCGCTGCAGGATACGACCATCAGCCACCGCGCTGCGGGTGGTCGAGGCAGCGCGCGGTGCGGAAGGCATGACCTACCGGATGGACAAGACGCTGCGGGAAGCCCTCGCGGCGTTCGACGCGGCGAAGGGAGGGGAGTGATGGCTGAGAACAGCAAGATTGAATGGTGCGACCACACCTTCAACCCATGGGTCGGTTGCACAAACATCAGCCCCGGATGCGACCATTGCTATGCGGAAGGATGGGCCAAGCGGACTGGACAAGCGGGGCTCTGGAACGGCGAGCGCAGGCGCACGTCGGTCGGCTACTGGCGCCAGCCGTTGCGCTGGGACCGAGACGCGGAGCGCACCGGGATCAGGGCGAAGGTGTTCTGCGCGTCCCTCGCGGATGTGTTCGACAACCAGGCCGAACCCGAGTGGCGGCGTGCCCTGTTTGAACTGATCTGCGTGACGAAGAACCTTGACTGGCTCCTTCTCACCAAGCGGCCACAGAACGCGGCGCAGATGATCGAACGGGACAGCGTATTGGGCCGCCTTCCCGAGAATGTATGGCTCGGGACCACAGTGGAAAACCAGGACGAAGCCGATCGACGCATTTC
>JAUPWC010000229.1 GCA_030916665.1 Verrucomicrobiota bacterium | reverse complement strand
GTCTGAGTGGCCGAAGCCTGGCGGCCCTGCTCGATGCTCACGCTGTCGGGCGCGCCGGTGGCGGCGGGCGCGGGGGATTTGCGGTCGCCGGCGTCGAGGGCGTAGAGTTCGGTGGCGATGTGCAGGTTGGCCTTCGCGGCGGAGTCGTTGTCGGTGAGAACCTGCACGCTCACGAGCGCGGTGTCGGCCGTGACCTTGGGCGTGGTGACGACGGTGCCCCACTGCGCGACATGGACGGGGCCGGTCTTGGTGAGCCAGACGTTGCGGTAGAGTCCGCCGCCGGGATACCATCGCGAGGACTCGGTCGGGTTGTCGAGGCGGATGGCGAGGACGTTCTTCGCGCCCGGCTTCACGAACGGCGTGAGGTCGAGCTGGTAGGAGGTGTAGCCGTAGGGCCAGCCGCCGACGAAGTGGCCGTTGAGCCAGACGAGGGAGTGGGCCATGGCGCCGTCGATCTCGAGCACGAGGCGGCGGCCGGCGTCGCTCGCCGGCACGTCGAAGTGCTTGCGATACCACGCGACGCCCCACCACGGGAGTTTGCCGGTGTCGCCGGGGTATTCCTGCCTGAACGCGCCCTCGATGCCCCAGTCGTGCGGGAGGTCGAGCTTGCGCCAAGCGCTGTCGTCGAAGCCGGGCTGCGTGTGCGTGAAGTGTCCGCCGAAATTGCCGCGCGGCGGGGTGACTTGCGGGCTGGTCGGACCGAACAGGTCGGCGGCGGAGGCGAGGAGCCAGGGTTTGGCGCTGGCGTAGTCGAGTTGGCCGAGCACCCACTCGGCATCGGTGCGGCTGAAGAGCCAGCCGTCGTTGAAGGAAACGCGCTCGCGGGGCGAATTTTCTGCGGCGACGGCGCGGAACGGAATCAGGGCGAGCAGGGCGGCAAGGAACAGGAACGTGCGCATGGCGGGGAGGGGGATGCTCCGAGTATGAGCGCGCGCGGGCGAAGTGGCGAGGTCGCGGGCATGCCGTCCGCTGGCTTTTGCTGCCCAGAAATTGCCTAGGCCGGAGGCGTAGGGGCGCATGAATTTCTGTAGCGGCGCTCTATGAGCGTCGCTTGGCCAGGCCGGCGGTCATAGACCGCCGCTACAACTTCACGGCTTCGGTCCCGGGGCGAGGTGCCCCTTGGCCACGGCGTCGTCGATCATCTTCACGGCGTATTCCCAGATCGCCGTCGAGCCCTCGGCGACGTGCGCGTTGCGGGCATAGACGCGGTCGTGCGTGACGCCGTGCTTCTGCCAGGCGTGGCCGTCGGTGAGGCAGTTGAGCAGCATCGGATGAAAACGGTCGCAGGCGGCGGCGAAGCGCGACTCGGGCGTCTGGCGCGCCTCGAACTCATCCCACAACGCGCGAAACTCGGCGGTCTGGTCCGGCGGGAGCAGACCGAAGATGCGGTCGGCGGCGCGGGCCTCGCGCTCGTGCTGGTCGGCCATGTTCTTCGTGTCGTAGGCGAAGGTGTCGCCGGCATCGATCTCCACGAGATCGTGGATGAGCACCATCTTGAGGATGCGCAGCACGTCGAGCGGCTGGTGGTTGGAGTGCTCGGCGAGCACGATGATCATGAGCGCGAAGTGCCAGGAGTGCTCGGCACTGTTCTCGGCCCGGCGGCTCTGCGTGAGGATGGTCTGGCGGAAGATTTCCTTCAGTTTGTCCACCTCGGTGATGAAGGCGATCTGGCGGCGGAGACGTTCGGCGGGGGGGAGGGAAGGGGCAGGATTCACCACCAAGGCACAAAGACAAGAAGGGCAGCCGGGGCAATGCGGGAAAGCTGCGCCACTTGCGCAGCGTGTCATTCTGAGGGAGGGACCAAGTCGGAGCCTGCTTGGGTGCGAACACCCATAAACGTCCCTACCGTCATCCTGAGCCGAGCGAAGGATCCAAGGGAAGTTTCGCTAACCGCCTCCGCTTCGTTGCTCCGCTTGGATCCTTCGCGCGGCTCAGGATGACAAAGGAGCGCGGCCGGTCGGAGACCGGCCCTACGGCTGCAGGTGCGGCGCGAGTTCGCGCTTCCAGATGGCGTAGCCGGCGGCGTTGAGGTGCAGCTGGTCATCGACGAACAGCTCGGGGCGCGTGCCGCCGCTGGCGTCGAGCATGGCGGTGTTCACGTCCACAAAGGTGCAGCGCGGGTCCGACGCGCAATCGGCGGCGATGAGCTCGTTGGTGGCCTGGAAGAGCGACGCCTTGCGCGCGCGGGAGGGGCTTTCCTTGATCGAGAGATAAATGAGGCGGGTCTTGGGCAGGGCGGCGTGAAGCTTGGAGCGGAAGGCCTTGAAGTCGGCGAGGACGGCCTCAGGTGTTTTGCCGCCGTTGATGTCATTTTCTCCCGCATAAAGCACGACGAGGCGCGGCTGGTAGGCGAGGACGAGGCGGTCGAGGTAGAACAGGCTGTCCGCGAGCTCCGAGCCGCCGAAGCCGCGGTTGATCGTGGCGATGTCGGGGAAGTCCTCGGCGAGTGTCAGCCACAGTCTGATGGATGAGCTGCCGACGAAGACCACGCCGCCTTTGGCGGGAGGGTGGGCCGCATCGTTGGCGGTGAGCGTGTCGATCTCCTTGAGCCAGGCGTCCGGGGTGGTGAAAGCGGTCAACGCGAGGACGGCGAAGGCCAGCAACGCAGCCAGCAGCCGGGGCAGGGCGGGGGATTTCATGGAGATCATGAAGCGCACAAGTTCCCGGCGTGCAACTTTGTAGCCGCGTACTGCGAAGGGTTTAGCGCGCTGGCGGTATGCTTTGTCGTGGGCCAGCGACCTTGGTCCGCTCCGGGCAAAGGCAGCGCATGCAAGCACGCTGACCCACCCAAGGCCGGCTGTGCGGCAGGCTCTGCTCGGCGCGTCATAACGCCCGGGGGTGAACGGTCCGCATAGTCTGCAAGGTTGCATTTTGGGCGGGGGGTCTGCTTACCTGACCCTTTCCCATGAAAATCCTCGTTGCCGACAAGATCTCACCCAAGGGAGTTGCCTTTCTGCGCGCGCAGAAGGGCTTTGAAGTGGTGGAGGCCTACGGCTCCTCTCCGGCCAAGGTGCTGGAACTGGTGAAGGACGTGCATGCGATCGCGGTCCGCTCGGAGACCAAGATCACCGCCGAGGTTTTCGCCGCCGCGCCGCTCCTGAAGGTCGTCGGCCGCGCCGGCGTGGGCGTGGACAACGTCGATGTGGATGCCGCCACGGAGCGCGGCGTGATCGTGATGAACACGCCCTCGGGCAACACGATCGCCACCGCCGAGCTGACTTTCACCCACATCCTCTGCGGCGCCCGCCCGGTGCCCCAGGCCGCGGCTTCGATGCGCGACGGCAAGTGGGACCGCAAAAGCTTTTCGGGCATCGAGCTCTTCAAGAAGACGCTCGGCGTCATCGGTCTCGGCCGCATCGGCGCCGAGGTGGCCAAGCGCGCCCAGGCCTTCGGCATGACGGTCGTGGCCTACGATCCCTATCTCTCGCCCAACCGCGCCAAGGCCATGCAGATCGAGGCCGTGTCGCTCGACGACCTGCTCAAGCAGGCGGACTACATCACGGTCCACATGCCGCTGACCGAGCAGACCCAATACATGATCGACGAGGCCGCCCTCGCGAAGTGCAAGAAGGGCGTGCGTCTCTTCAACTGCGCCCGCGGCGGCATCATCAAGGAGGCCGCCCTCGTTGCCGCACTCAAGTCCGGCCATGTCGCCGCCGCCGGTCTCGACGTGTTTGAGGAGGAGCCCCTCGCCGCCGACCACGAGCTGCGCAAGTTCCCCAACGTCTCCCTCACGCCGCATCTCGGCGCCTCGACCGCAGAGGCCCAGGACGCCGTGGGCGTGGAGGTCGCCGAGCAGATCGCCGACGTGCTCGCGGGCGGCGTCATCCGCAATGCCGTCAACATGCCCTCGCTCGACGCCGCGACGCTCAAGCTCATCGGGCCCTACCTCGAGCTCGGCGGCAAGTTGGGCACGCTCGTGCAGCAGCTGGCCACCGACCGCGTCGAGAAGCTCCGCATCACGTATTTCGGCAAGATCGTCGAACTCGACGCCAATCCCGTCACGCGCGCCGTGCAGCGCGGCTTCCTCAGCCGCATCAGCAGCGAGAGCCTGAACTTCATCAACGCCCCGGTCGTCCTCGAGCGCCTCGGCGTCCAGGCCGAGGTGGTGAAGTCCAACGCCGAGACCGACTACACCGAGCTGATGCTCGTCGATGCCGTCACGGCGAGCGGCGCGGTCTTCTCGGCCGCCGGCACGCTCCTGGGCAAGGGCAACAGCCCGCGCATCGTGGCCCTCAACGGCCGCGAGGTGGAGGCCGAGCCGAAGGGCGCGCTTC